>JANPDX010000109.1:0-3630 GCA_031431695.1 Dehalococcoidia bacterium | reverse complement strand
CCCCAGAGCGACCAGTACGTCCATGTTTGGGTTCAGATGGCGCAGGGAAATCCATGCGCCGCGATAGAACCGCCAACCAAGGCCGAACTGGATCGGGGTGGCGAGCGCCAGGACGATCCAACCATGGAGTTGCGGGTCGTCATTGATGTTCATGCCCGCTATGTCCATGGCCATGGCCAGGACTATGGCCGGGACGGCGATGGCTCCAAAGACGAGCAACTGGATGAGCGTGCTCCGCGCATGATCCGCGCGGGCACTCTCGCGGTCGCTGGTCGGGGAAGTTGGCGCCGCGCTATAGCCGGCCTTTTGGACCGCCGCCACGAGGCTTTCAATGGATACGGGGGAGGCGAAGGTCACTCGGGCCGTCTCGGCGGCAAGATTAACGCTCGCCGTTTCGACCCCGCCAACCTTCGCTAGGGCTCGTTCCACCCTTCGGACGCACGAGGCGCAGGTCATACCCGTTATGTCGAGTGTCAGGGATGGCTCAGTTACAGTGGGCATGGGAACGGCACCTACTCGGGCGCGCCCGCCTGGCGCGCGGCGGCCTCGTAGCCTTCTTCTTCGACCGCGGCGATCAGCGCCGCGAGTTCGACTGATTCAGCGGTGACGGTCGCCTGCTTCTCTTCGAGGCTGACGACGGCGTCCGTTACTCCCGGGACGTCCTTGAGGGCCGCTGTGACCGCGTTCACGCAGTGGTCACAGGTCATTCCAGTCACGGTGAGTTCGATTGTTTCGGTTGCCATGGTGAAGTCCTCCTTCTCCGATTCTGACCCTGGTTCTGATCTGGATGGGTTGCTGTTTCAGGCGTCCGCCGGGCCCTGGACCCGGTACAGACGCAAGAGTTCTGATATCGCCCTTTCCTCCGCACCGCCGGTCATCATTTCGAGAACGTGCGTGCGAAGGTGCCCCTCGATGACGAGCCCATCCAGACTGCGAAGCGCCTTCTGGACGGAAAGCGAAAGGTCCAGGATGTCCATGCAGTAGCGGTCGTCTTCGAGCTGCTTTTCCAGCGCCTGAACCTGTCCAGCGATTATCTTCATGCGCCGGAGGGCCTGGCGGCGGGTTTCTGGGGTCATCACAACTTCTCCTATAGGGTACCCCCCTATCCTACGTCGGCGCGAACATCCTGGCAAGAACTTATACTGGTTCAAGAACTTCCGAGGTCGTGCTTTCGGAGGATGGCCCGTTGTGCCAGAATCCGGCAACTATGCGAATTGAAGACGATGACGGGATTTCCCGGCTACTTGTTGGCCAGGAGCGAAAACTTTGCGGTGGGTTCGGTTTCACGGAGGGCCCAATTTGGATCGCGAGCGACAGCGCGCTTGTATTCAGTGACATCCCCGGTAACCAGATGCATCGATGGCGGCCGGGGCGAACGGAGGCCGAGACCTATCGCCGGCCAAGCGGCTGGTCGAATGGAATGACCCTGGATACACAGGGCCAGCTGGTGGCGTGCGAGCACGGGGGGCGGCGGGTGTCACGCGGCGACTACGCGGCGCCCACGGTCACCGAGACCCTGGCAAGCACCTGGGCTGGCAAAAAACTCAACAGCCCGAACGACGTTGTCGTCCATTCGAGTGGCTCGATCTTCTTCACTGACCCGGCGTATGGAATGGATGACGGCCGCCGCGTTCCCTCATTCGGTGCGCCCGGCCAGACACAGGAGCTGGACTTCCAGGGCGTTTACCGAATAGACCCCGATGGGAGCGTCGAGCTCGTGGTTAGCACGGGATTCAGCCAGCCCAACGGCCTTGTGTTTTCACCCCACGAGAGCGTGTTGTACATCGGGGACTCGCAGGAGCGACTGATCTGGGCATACGACGTCGCCCCGAATCTCTCCCTTTGGAACCGTTCGCTCTTCCTTGACCAGCACGAAGACCCGCGGCCTGGTGTGCCAGACGGCATGAAGGTCGATTCCGACGGACGATTGTGGACGACGGGGGCTGGCGGAGTCTCGGTACACGCGGCCACCGGAGAGTATCTCGGCGTTTTCGAGATGGATGAGCACGCCGCCAACCTGACCTTCGGCGGCGAAAACTTCTCGACCTTGTTCATGACGGCAGGGACGAGCGTTTATGCAATCGAGACGACGGTCAGGGGCCTCGTACCGGGATCGAGGTAGTTCGGCAGCCTATCGGGGGCCGATTGCACCGGCGGTGCGAAGGCGTTCGATTTCGTCCCATTCGAACCCGAATTCGAGGAGCACCTCTTCCGTATGCTGTCCGAATTCGGGCGCGCCGCTGCGGATACTGCCCGGGCTGGACTCGAGCTGCACCGCCGGACCAATGATCTTGCGGCGCTCACCAGACGGATGATCGTACTCAACGATGTAGTCGTTCGCGAGCACCTGCGGGTCTTCCACGATCTGGGCGTAGTCCTGCACCGGGGCGCAAGGGAGACCCTGTCCGCAGAGAAATTCGACCCACTCCCACTGGTCTTTCTCGATGAAGAGGGCATCGAGGAGTTGGACCAACTCCTGGCGGTGTTGGTAGTGGTCCGGCAGTTGGTTGTAGCGCGGGTCGTCGCGCCAATCGAGGCGGCCGATGGCCTCGCAAAACGGCTTCCACCAGCGGCCGATGAGCGACATGCTGAGCGCCACCCATCCGCCATCCCTGCACTTGTAAACATTCCACATTGGCGCCGCCAATTCCCGGGGCCTCCGGGGCGGCACCGCTCCGGTGAAGAGCGTCCCGGTGATGTTGAATGACTGGAGCATCACCTGGCCACCAAGCAATGAGGCATCGAGTTGCTGGCCCTCGCCGGTACGCGCCCGGTGCCACAACGCGATCAAGATGCCATACGAAAGCGAGATCGCCCCAACCTGGTCCGCCATTCCGCCGAAGGAAAAGATCGGAGGCAGGTCTGGTGGCCCCTGGGTCATCATCGTCCCGCCGCGCGCCTGGCCAAGAATATCCATCGCCGGCCATGTGCGGTGTGGCCCCTTCGACCCATAGCCGCTTGCCGATGCGTAGATAATTTTCGGGTTGCGCTGGCGAACACTGGGATAATCGAGCCCCAGCTTCTCCATCACGCCCTGGCGCATGTTCTGGACGACCACATCGGCCTGCTCCATTAGCCGGAGGACCGTTTCCCGGCCTTCGGGATGTTTGAAATCCACCACAATGCCGCGCTTGTTGCGGTTGTGGCTCTGGAAGTAGGCGTCACCGCTGCCGCGGCCCGGGTCGGGCGAATCGGGGCCCTCGATCTTGATCACGTTCGCGCCGAAGTCGGCGAGCATTGCGCTCGCGTAGGTGCCCTGTTGCCAGATCGTGCAGTCAATGACGGTGAGGCCAGATAGCGGTAAGCCGGTGTGCGGTACGTCAGGGAACACGCTGGCCTCCGTGCCCGAGGTGGGCACTGTCGAATCTTGGGAACGCACGGGTACTGCTGTCAACGTCCGCCCGTGATTGGACGGCCGATGGCTGCCATAGTTACCACGCTTCCAGAGGAGAGACGGCATATGCGCATCGGAGCCCACGTTTCCAGTGCTGGCAGCCATCACCTGGTGTTCGACCGGGCCCGGGCAATTGGCGCGGAAGCCGTCCAGCTCTTCATCTCCGCGCCGCAGCAGTGGAAATTGCCATCTGACTCGGACGAACAGGTTGAAGCGTTCAGGGCCGCGCTCGGTGC
>JANPDX010000108.1:0-6922 GCA_031431695.1 Dehalococcoidia bacterium | reverse complement strand
CGTGGCGTTCCTCGAACTGTGCTACTGCTCCGCGGACCTTGATTCCGGCGCCTCAAGAATGGGCGCGCACCTGGTCGAGTCGGCTCCCGCCCCGAACCCCGTGTTCGCGGGTTTGCTGTACCAGGCTGGCTGGCTGGACCTGGCGGCGGGCCTACGACAGCACATTTCTTCGATGGCGCCCCTTGTGCCTCGCTCCGAGCCGCGCCTGGCCCTCGAACCGGGTCCGCGCCGCGCTGTCGTACGCATCAGTGGCGGCCTGGGCAACCAGCTTTTTCAGTACGCCGCCGCCCTGTCATACGCCCGCCGCATTCGCGCACCTCTTCGGATCGACCTCGCCAACTACGAGGGGCACGGCGGCGCCTATGAATTTCTGCTCGGCCGTCTTCGCGTCCCGGTCCGGCGTGCAAACTCATACGAAGTCCTCGGGACGCGGCTCCGGCCGCATCGCGAGACACGCGGTGCCTTTGATGACTTCCTCTTCGGCGACCACGGCAGTACGTGGCTTTGTGGTTTCTGGGAAGACCATGCGTATCTCGCCGATGTCGTCCCCACGGTGCGGCGCCGGTTCCACCCGCGTGACGAGTCAATCGCCAGGGCGGCCGAGGCTCTCGTCCAGCGCGCTCGCCAGGAAGGCGGACCGGTGATCGGCGTGCATCTCCGCCGCGGCGATCGCGGGCCTGGCGGGAGCGCGTTCTCACCGTTTTCCAGCCTCCCCGCAAGCTACTACCGACAGGCCGCGAGCCGTTTTCCTGCGGGTTCTAACTTCCTGGTGTTCTCCGATACGCCGGAGGACATCGCGTGGTGCCGCAGCCACCTGGGATTGGGCGATGGGACGCATGTCACCTTCGGCGAGGGCCGGGACCCCATCCTGGACATGTTCGCGCTCGCGCGGTGCGACCACGTCATCCTCTCGGCCGGGACGTTCAGCTGGTGGGCGGGCTACCTCGGTGACCGGCCCGGCCGGCGCGTCATCGTCCCGAACCCGTTGCAGGGGCTCTCGGCAGCAATGGTGATGATCCCCTCTTCGATGCCGCTCCAGCCGGGCTGGGAACAAATCACGCTCGCACCGAGCAGTATCGCCTGATTGCCGAAGCGGACCCCACGGTTCTCGATGACCATCTTCGGGTCCGGCTAATGCCGTGGATGCTCGCTATGGCTTCTCCACTTCCCGATTCGCTCGCCTCATGCCGCCGAATTGTTGAATGAATCGCCCTCTACAGCCGATACCCATGACGACATCGCCGCCTGGGGAGGCCTGTGAACGGCCATACCGACTTTATTTCGCTCATCTCTGACCCAGAAATGCTGCAGCTCATGCTGTTCGCCTGTCCCGATAGTGTCCTCGCGACCGATGCAAACGGAGCTATTCTCTTCTACGCTGGCGCCAGCGAGGCTATGTTCGGCTACGAGCCGGTCGACGTGATGGATCGAAACTACCGGGTCTTGATAGCAGAACCTCTGGCGTTTGAGCAGCTGAGCGGCGAACTCTCGTCCAGTGGGCGCGTTTCCAATTATGAGATCTCAGCTCTCCGTAAGGGGGGCGCGGGGTTCTTGGCGGCTGTCTCCGCAGCCGTGATGAAAGACCGCTACGGCGCTGTACTCGGCACGATTTTCTACATCCGCGACCACTCCGGCGTCCGCGAAATCGAGGAAACGCTTCGCCGAAAGAACGCCCAACTCAACGACCTCGTCCTTAAGCTCGACCACCTCGCGAATCACGACCAACTGACCGGGCTACTCCGCCGGGGTAGCGCCGTTGAGGCGGCGGAAAACGACCTTCTTTCCTCCGGTCTCGAGAGGCAGGCCTTCGGAGTGGCTCTCTTTGACCTCGACCAGTTTAAATCCGTGAACGACTCCTACGGCCATCTTGTCGGCGACAAAGTCCTGGCGACAGTGGGGACCGTCCTGCAACGGGCTGCCCGCCAGGACGACATCATCGGGCGCTTCGGCGGAGAAGAGTTCATCGCCTTTCTCCCCGGCGCGAGCCTTGAGGCTGTAACCGGTTTTGCCGAGCGCGTTCGGGTGGCAATCGAAAAAGCGCGCGTACCCGTGAAGGACGAAATGTCGATTTCCGTCACCGTCTCCGCGGGAGTAGCGACGATTCCCCTGTGTGCCGATAGCTTGAATGAAGCCCTGCGCATCGCCGATGACCGCCTCTACGCCGCCAAGCGTGCCGGGCGCAATCGCGTTGTAGCCACCGACAGTGACACTGGCGACCAGAGGAGTGCCGCGTGACGAACAACGAACCCGTTAGTCTCGAGATCCAGGCCCGCAACAGGCTTCGGATGATCGTCAATCGGACGACAGACCTCACGCCGCTGAAGGCCGTCGCCACGAAGGCCATCCAACTCGCCGAAGACGAGCGTTCGGCAGCCATGGACCTGGCTACTGTCATTAGTTCGGATCAAGCGCTCACGGCCAAGCTGCTTAAGCTTTCGAATTCGGCGTACTACGGCTATGCACGCCGGATCTCCAACGTGCGGGAGGCGGTCATCCTGCTAGGGATGCGCACCGTACGTTCGGTTGCTATCTCATCGGCCATAATCGAAGCTTTCAACGTCCCGGAACTCGAACGGGGCGGGTTCGATAAAGATCTGTTCTGGGCACATTCCGTCTCCGTCGGATTGGTTGCCGAGTTGATTGCCCGTGAGACGCGCGTTGCCCGGCCGGAGGATGCCTTCACCGCCGGAGTACTCCACGATGTCGGCAAGCTCGCGATGATGTTGGCTGAGCCCACCCTGTTTGGCGAAGTCATCGACCTCGTGAACCAGGAGGGTATGAAATACCGCGACTCCGAACTGGCCGTCTTTGGAATCGGACATGAACATGTCGGGTCACGTCTCGCTCAGCGCTGGAAATTCCCCGACGCACTCGCGTCCGCCATCCGAGACCACCATCCGGCGAAGGGCGTCCACTCCATCCAATCCATGAGCGACCTCGTCGCCGCCGCCGACCTTGCCTGCAACCGTGCGGGACTGGCCTGCGGCTTCGACTGGACCCGCGATGAGAGCCGTAGGGCCGTGATGGCGCTCCCGCCCGCGGTGGACCTGGCAATCAACAAGGTGCATGGCGGCATGGCGACTGTCGAGGAAAAGGCGCGCGCGTTCTTGCTCCACGTCACGGCACGATCACCGCGCTGGTACGCGCCACATCACGGCGAACTCGAAGACGAGCTTTCCGCGGAGATGGGCGCGGCCTGATGCGGGCAACTCCACCTGTCGATAACCCGTAGTGAGGATGATGTATGCAGCGGACTGACCAAGTCAGCGATGAAACCGAACAGCCAGGCAGGGAAACGCGCAAGCATGCTATTCGCATAGCCCTGCTTGTCGGCTGGGGGCTGGTCCTTGCCGTCCAGGTCAGCGAGACGCTGCGCCATCCGGGGCCGTCGAACTTCATTGTCTCCGGCGCCTTCTTCCTGCTCTTTCTGGTAGTGAATGCACACCTCTTCCTGATCGGATGGGCCGGTTCGCGAAGTTGGCGCCGGGTATCGTCCAAACTCCATGGCGCTGCCTACCTCAGTGAGTTCCATAACCTTCCCAACCGCAACTATGTGCTCGCGGAGCTCCGCCGCGAGATGCCTCGCGCTAGAGCACATGGCGCAGCCTTCGTACTCATACAACTCTCGCTCGAAAACATCGAAGAAGTCCGGCAGCGTCGGGGCGAGGACTTCGCAGACCGGTCCGTGAATGCGCTGGTCGATGTCCTGAAGCGTCTGACTCGCAGTTCCGATTTCCTGGCGCACCTTGGCGGAGCCAGGCTTGGCGTGATGCTCGTTGAGTGTACGCTTGAGCAGTCATACATCTACCTGAAGCGGGTGCCCGGAACGATTTCTGTGAGTGACGGCCACCAGATGTTGGACATCGCCGTCACGGCTCGCGTACACCAGTACGACCTCGAATCGCTCTATGCGACGGACGTACTGCGTGACCTCGAAGAGACCAAGCCGTTGCGCCGCCGCGAACAGCCCCGAATGGACGCGATAGCAGCCTAGACTCCGTAATTCACGGATTCGCCGACTCGGTGCAGTTTCAGGAAGTTCGTGGTGCCTTGTGCGCTCACCGGCATACTCGCAACCACCACGACCTCTTCGCCAGCCAGTACATAGTGCTGTTTCTCCAACGTCTCATCCACCATTCGAAGCAACGCTTCGGATGAGTCCACGAGTTCACCGAGCAGCGGCACGACGCCTCGAGCCAGTGACAAACGCCGGCTCACCGACTCGTGAGCCGAGATTGCGAAGATCGGTGCATTCGGGTGGACCTTGCTCAGCAGTAGCGCCGTGTACCCGCTATTCGTGAAGCACACTACCGCTCGCATGTTCTCATCCGACTCAACGATTCGGCGGGCCGCGAGGGCCACGACGTAGGAGTGGTCATCGGTCTCGGGAGGCGTCATCACCTCGCGGTCGAACTCGGCCGTGGCGGCCTCTGCCCGGCGAATGATTCGGTCCATCATCGCCACGCTCTCAACCGGATACCGTCCCATCGCCGTTTCTTCGCTCAACATAAGCGCGTCGGACATATCCCAAACGGCGTTGGCCACATCCGACGCTTCGGCCCGTGTTGGCCGCGGCGCATCAACCATTGATTCCAGCATCTGCGTCGCGGTGATCACCGGGATCTTGTTTCGTGCTGCCGCCGCGATGATCCGGCGCTGTTGCACGGGCACGTCTTCCGGAGGTAACTCAACGCCAAGGTCGCCGCGCGCTACCATCGCCCCGTCGGCTTCGGCAAGCACCTCGTCGAGGTTGGCTATCGCCTGGCGACGCTCAATCTTCGCGATGATCGGGATGTCGGATTTCAAGTTCGCGATGAACTGCCGAGTCCGCGCGACGTCATCCGCATCGCGCACAAAGCTCAGGCCGAAGTAGTCGACGCCCGCCTTCACGCCCACAACAATGCATTCCTTGTCCCTATCGGTCAGCGCGGGCGCAGTCAGGTTCGTGGCGGGAAAGCTCACCCCCTTATGAGGGAGGAGCAGTCCGCCCGTAATCACCCGGCAATCGAGGCCTTCCGGCGACGTCGCGACCACCTGGAGTTCGACTTTCCCATCATCCAACAGCACACGCTCGCCAACCTGTACGTCTTCAGTGAGGCGGGGGTACTCGACTGTCAGCAGCGTCTCCGTCCCGGGAACCGGCCGGGAAGTCAGCTTGATCGTTTTACCAGCCATCAGCTCCAGCGCCCGTCCAAACTCCGTCTCGCCAGTTCGGATCTTCGGTCCGCTCAGGTCCATCAAGACGCCAATGGGTTTGCCGGCTTCCGCAGCCACCTCTCGAACAAGTTTGACTGCGTCGGTGTGGCCCTCCAGCGTGCCGTGGCTGGTATTCAGCCGGACAACGTCCATGCCAGCCGCAATCATCGCCGCGATGGTTTCGCGATCCATCGAGGCTGGGCCCAGTGTGCAAACAATCTTTGTCCGTCTCATTTCTCCGAGTGTAGCAACACTCGGTAAACGCACTCGCCGTAAACTGTCTGGATGCCCACGAAAGACGGCCGTATGCAGGCTCGCGAGTTCCTCTTCTATGTTGAGGACCTCGCGATCGCGGCGCTCCCGCCCGAAGTTCCGCGCCTCGAACGCAAGGTCATGTGGACGATCCTGCAACTGTTCTGGGACAACCCCGCCGCGCACTTCGAGCTTCAGCCACAACCTTCGCGTTCGCTCATCGAGCTGGGGCTGCACTTCGAAGGCGCCGCTGAAGACAATGAACGCTGGGCCCAGCGGCTTGCTGAACACGCCGCCGAAATCCAGGCTGTCCTCGGTCCCCAATGGGAGCTCGAAGAGTGGACAGCGAGTTGGCGCCGGTTGCACCGCGTTTACCCGTTCGAGCACCTGACCGGAGTACTCGGGCGCGAGGTTGCCACCGAGATGACCCGCGCTATGACTCTCCTGTGGCCCTACGCCCACGTGGGTGCTCCGCCGCCCAAACCCACCGCCTCGCGTCCCAGCCGTGACCGCGACCGCTACCGCCAACGAGCGAAACGCACGTAGTTGCGGGCCTTGGTGCCCGCTGGCGGCATGCCGCCAAACGAATTGCAGGCCACGCCGAGGTCGCCGCTCCATGAAACGCGCGCAGCGCGACTACGTTGCCAGCCGCGCCGCCGGGCGACACAATCCCCCGATGCCACGCCAACTTCACCACCCCGAGCTTCACGCCACGCTGACGATCCGCCGCGACAACTTCGGCGTTGCTCACATCGAAGCGGCCAACGAGCACGATGCATGGTTCGGCCAGGGCTTCGCCGCCGCCCAGGATCGCCTCTGGCAGATGGAGTACGACCGCCGCCGCGCGGTTGGGCGTTGGTCCGAAGCCGCTGGCCCAGCTGGCCTCGCCGCCGACCGCATGGCAAAACGGCTGAACCTGGCCGCTGCGGCGAAATCCGATCTCGCCGTCATGGCGCCAGAAGTCCGCGCAATGTTCGAAGCCTACGCCGAAGGCGTAAACGCATACCTTGGGAGCGGCCCGTCGTTGCCGCCAGAATTCGCCCTCACCGGCATCATCCCCGAACCGTGGGAGCCATGGCAGTCGCTCGCGGTTTTCAAGATTCGCCACATCCTCATGGGCCTCTGGCAGTGGAAAATGGCTGCTGGCGGCCTGTTGGCCCGGGTCGGCCCCGAAACCTGGCAGCAACTCCAGTTCCTTCCGCCCGAGGGCAGCTCGGTGATCCTCCCCCCCGGCGCCAAAATCACGGAACTCTACACACGGGCGAACGAAGAAATTGCAGTCTCCGCCGAACACCTCGGGTTCTTGTCCGAGGTCGAGGCAGGCTCGAACTCGTGGGTTGTGCACGGCTCCCGCACGACCACCGGCAAGCCCGTCCTCTGTAACGACTCGCATCGCGCGCTTGATGTGCCCAACGCCTACTGGCAGGTGCACGTTTCCTGCCCCACCTTCAACGTTGCTGGCGCCACATTCGCC
>JANPDX010000107.1:0-1633 GCA_031431695.1 Dehalococcoidia bacterium | reverse complement strand
GCGGGGGCGGTACCGCCCTCTTCTGCGGGTGCAAACGTGACCTCTATGCCTTCGGGCAGGGCGCGTGCGCCTACCGTCTTGGTTTTCAACCCACCGGCGAAGAACGTCAGAGGCTGGACTGGACGCTTGCGCCGGTGCGAGCGAGCGCAGGGTTCGATGTCCCGGCTTCGGCCGGCAACGCGATAGAGCGACGCAGCGATCCCGCGAACACCGGACCGGCTAAAGCCGGAACTCCGAACGCTCCCCACTTCCCTGCGGGTACGGTTGTCGCCAAGATCCTGACGGACGAGAATGGTGCCTTCGATTTTTCGAACCTCACGCCGGGCGCGTATCAACTCCGCGTGCCGGTGCCGGGCGGAGCGACGTGGTTCGACGGCGGAAGAATTTTCTACGCCCAACCCGACCTGCCAGACACGGAGTTCGCCAAGCTTAAAGCCATTGATTTCCGGCTCGCGCCGTTTAAGAAAGGCCACTGGACGACCTGGACTTCCCGCGATGGCCTGCCTTCGAATCACATTCGCAAGTTCTGGGTTGATCCCGATGGTTTGCTCTGGATCGCCACCGGCGGCGGCGTGTCGCGGTTCGACGGCAAGGATTTCTCGAACCTGACCACCGAGGATGGATTGTTGAGCGACCGGGTCTTCAACCTCTGGCGCGAGCCGAGCGGCATCTGGTGGTTCTGCACCGCGCGCGGCGTGTCGCGTTACGACCCGGCCTTGGCAGGCGAAGGGCGCAGGGCCTTCCGCAACTTCACCGCGCAGGACGGGCTGCCCCTCGGGGAAATCCACGCGGTGACCCAGACGCCCGATGGCGTGATGTGGTTTGCCTCCCTCACCCTGAATAGCGGGCTGTCGCGTTTCAACGGAGAGAAGTTCTTCTTTTACCCGCCGCAAGGCGGCTTCACCAACACCGGCACGAGGAAGATGACCGCGACTACGAACGGCCTTCTGTGGCTGGGCACACAAGCGGGCCTCGTGCGGTTCGATGGCACCAATTTCGTCAACGTCACGAAGGAACTTGGCGAAGAGACGGGTGCTGATTCGCCCACAGTGGAGCCTGACGGAAGCATTTGGTTTGGCGGAAACGAAGGGCTATACCACTACCATCCCGAGGCGGAAAAGACGGGGACAAAGAAGTTCGAGTCGTTCACGCGGAAGGACGGCCTGGTTGGCCGCAACGCCTTTTCCTCCCACCGCACACGGGAAGGAAACCTTTGGGTAGCGACCCGCGGTGGGGTTTCCCGTTTTGACGGAACGAACTTCGTCAACTTCACCGTCGCTGACGGTTTGGCGGACAACTATGTCATCACCATCGCGAGCACACCCGATGGCGCGATCTGGTTCGGCACATCGAATGGTGGCGTGTCCCGCTACGAGCCGAACACCTTCACGCGATTTACCCAGGCGGACGGCCTTCCCGGTGAGAGAGCGATCTCCGCCGCCCAAGCACCCGATGGCTCGCTCTGGTTCGCTTCCGGAGGATTCCCTACTGGTCTATCCTGGTTCTCTATCGGAGTGTTCGGCGAGCCGCGACGCGGCCTTGCTCGCTACGATGGCAGAGGTTTCGATGATTTCCTGGCCGGAGTGGCGTTGCCTTCCGCCTTTGTCAGCAGTGTCACGATCGGCAGGGATGG
>JANPDX010000106.1:0-3016 GCA_031431695.1 Dehalococcoidia bacterium | reverse complement strand
GGCCCAGTTCGACGGCAATTCCTCGACCACTTCTTCGATGCTGTCGCACGGCATGACGGTCCGCCAGGTGCTACTCGGACGTCCGACCGACTGGGGGTTCTTCAACTTCTGAGTTCCGCCATGGCTTGTGATGCGGCATTGCCGTTGTTAGTATTCGGCACCATCGCAGGACGGGCGTGTCTCGCTTGGCTTGAGAGACTGGTGGCCATAAGGAGTTGGAAATGACCACCGCAACAATCGACCAGGAAAAAGCCCAGGCCTTCGGCGGCCGCATGCTCGACATGTGTACCAACGGAATGCTCATGGCCATGACGAGCGTCGGCCACGAAGTCGGCCTTTTCGAAGCCATGGCGAACCGTCCGCCCGCAACAAGCCAGATGATCGCCGAGACCACCGGGCTCAACGAGCGATACGTGCGGGAATGGCTGTCTTGCCTCGCCTCGGGCGGCGTTCTTGACTACAACGCCGATGGCGCGACCTTCAGCCTCCCGGCCGAACACGCCATGAGCCTGACCAGCGCCGCCGGCCCCGGCAACATGGCCCTCTGGGCGTGGGCGATGACCGGCTTCGGCGAAGCGCTCGACGATCTGGTCCAATGCTTCCGCGCGGGCGGCGGCGTGCCCTACTCGAAGTTCACCAAGTTCCCGCCGCTGATGGCAGCCGTAAGCGGCACCCAGTACGACGCCTCCCTCATTTCGGCCATCCTCCCGCTGGTGTCCGGGCTCGTCGATCGGCTCAAGGCTGGCATTGACGTTGCCGACATCGGCTGTGGCAGCGGCCATGCCATCAACCTCATGGCGAAGACGTATCCCAAGAGCCGCTTCACCGGGTTCGACTTCTCCGAAGTGAGCCTCAACGTCGCGCGGGCCGAGGCCGCCGCACTCGGGTTGACCAACGCCCGCTTCGAATCGAAAGACGTATCGACGCTTGCCGGCCCGGCGGCCTTTGACCTCGTCACCGCGTTCGACGCCATCCACGACCAGGCCCATCCGCGCCGGGTGCTCAAAGGCATCTCCGAAATGTTGCGCCGCGACGGCGTGTTCCTTTGCTGCGACATCGCGGCATCCAGCAACCTTCAGGAGAACTTCGGCAACCCGATGGCGGCCATGATGTACGCCATCTCGACGATGCATTGCATGACCGTCTCACTCGCCCTCGATGGCGAAGGCCTCGGCACCATGTGGGGCGAACAGAAGGCTCACGAACTCTTCTCCGAAGCTGGATTCACCTCGGTTTCCACGCATCGCATCGATTCCGACATGGGCAACAACTACTACATCTGCCGCAAGTAACAACGCTCCCAAGAAAGAAAGGACAGTCACCATGACCACCACCTACATCGGCTATCAGAGAGCGCCTCCCGATTGGCCCTGGGCCACCCTCCGGGACACCGGCGCGCCACCGCCCGAGCTTCTGAAGAAGCGCAACGAGTTTCCGTCGAAGCTTCCAAAGACCTGCAAACTGATCGGTTCCTGGGCGGTCAGTGGCCCCGCGCCGAACGTCGTGGTCGTCGAAGCTGAGAGCATCGCCGACCTTCAACAAATCGACACGTACTACGCGGGCTGGGTGATCTTCGACTGGCACCCCTGCACACCGATGCCGCGAATCTGAGACAAGTGGCCCACCCCTGCGCGAAGAGCTATCAGGCCGATCCGCGCGCAGGCGCCGCGTCCGCTACCAGCTTCTTCTCCGCCCGCTCAATCGCTATCGCCATCGCTTCTTCAGGCGAATTGCCGGCGCCGGTGGCCACCGGCCGAGTCCCGGACCGCACCACGGCGGTCCAGAGGCTGCTTCAGTTGTTGAGCGACGCCTCGGCGACGTACTCAACGCCGCCGAGGAAGACCGTCTTCGACTCAATCGGAACCATCCAGGCCTCCTGTCGCGGCTTTCTTCGCCACTCTACACGTTGGGGGAGGACGACTTCGCTTAAGCCTCGTCGTCGCCGTCTTCGTCGTCGAGCGCCAGCAGCGGGATGGTCTGGTTCAAGACTTGTTCGTCGTGGGTGCCAGTGCCGTTGGTTTCGACCGCCACATCGGTCTCTTCGTCAGGATCGACATCGACTTCGATCTCCAGGCCCTCGGGCGTAATGATCGTCCGGCGCCGCGAGGTGTCGGTCATCACGAAGGCGGCGATGCTTGCCACCTGGTCACCTTCACCGACCTTCATCACCGTGACACCCTGGGTGACGCGGCCAATGAGGCTGATCGAGTCCACGCGCGTGCGGACCACGATGCCGTCCTTCGTCACCAGCATCAGGTCCTGGCCGGGCTCCACCACACGGCAGGCCGCGACGTTGCCAGTGCGGTCGGTGATGTTCAGCGTCTTCACACCCTGCCCGCCGCGCCCCTGCACCGGGTACTCACTGAGCCGCGTCCGCTTCCCGAAGCCCTTCTCCGAGATGATGAGCAGATGCTCGCCGTCGTCGAGCGTTTCGACGCCGACCACGTAGCCGCCCTTGGGCAGGCGCATGCCACGGACGCCGCCACTGGTCCGGCTGGCATTCCGGAGGTCGCCAATTTCAAACACTATCGCCGGGCCCTCGCTCGAAACCAAGATGACCTTCGTGCTTTGCGTAGCCATGCGCGCCGCAATGAGCTGGTCGTTCGGCGGGAGGTCCATCGCGATCTTGCCGTTCCGCCGAACCTCTTCGAACTCCTTCAGAGCCGTCTTTTTGATCTCGCCCTCGCGGGTGGCAAGCAGGATGAAGTCCCGTTCGTAGTCCTTGATAACAAGGATGGCCGTGACACGTTCGCCGTTATCGATGTCGATCAGGTTGACGATCGGCAGGCCCTTCGCCTGCTTTTTCGTATCCGGCACGTCGTACCCGCGCAGGTGGTAAACCTTGCCCCGGTCGGTGAAGAACAGCAGATTGTCGTGCGTATCGCAGACCACCAGCTTCATCACGGCGTCTTCTTCGCGGGTGGGGGCGCCCTTGGCCCCACGGCCGCCGCGGCGCTGGGCGCGGAACTCCTCCAACGGCATGCGCTTGATGTAGTTGCGGATGCTGAGCGTGATG
>JANPDX010000105.1:0-4311 GCA_031431695.1 Dehalococcoidia bacterium | reverse complement strand
CCAGGTCCTTCACGTCGCGAAGCTGCTCAAGGAGCGGGGCGAGCACGTCACGAACGTCGTCTTCATGGGTATGGGTGAACCGCTCTCCAACTACGCCGAAACGGTCCGGGCAGTCCGCATCCTCACCGACCCTCGCGCCTTTGGCCTCGGTCAGCGGCACATAACGATCTCCACCGTCGGCATCATTCGCGCCATTGACCGGCTCGCCGGAGAAGGGCTCCAGGTTGGCCTGGCTATCTCGTTGCACGCGGCCAGCGAGACTCTTCGTCAGCATCTCGTGCCCACCGCCGGCCCGCATTCGGTGCAGGAGATCCTCTCGGCAGCGAAGCGCTACTTCAAGGCGACGAGCCGTCGCGTCTCATTCGAGTACGCGCTTATCGCTGGCGAAAATGACTCGCCCCAGGAAGCCCAGCTCCTGGTGCGATTGCTCCGAGGCACACCAACGCACGTCAATCTCATCCCGGTCAACCCAACGGCGGGCGCGTTCGGCCGTCCGGGGCGCGCAAGCGTGCTCGCCTTCGAACGGGTGCTCCTCGATGCCGGCATCAATTGCACCGTACGCGTGGAAAAAGGTTCCGAAATTTCCGCCGCCTGCGGTCAGCTTCGCACCGACGAAGCCAATAGCATCATCTCCGAGGAAGAAATCAGCCTGTCGCCCGTCGCACCAATGCGCGGACACCGGCAAGCAACGCCTTCCCCATCACCATCCCAAACCCAATAGCCACCGCGGAACGCATATCGAGCCACGTGTGTACATCTCCGCGCACCACCGGCGCAATCAGGATGCCCGTCCTCACCTCATCCACGGCGATGGACTTCCCGACTATTACCCCTGCCGAACCCTGTCGCATCGTTCCGTTCTCGAACCGGGCGAACCCCACGAAGCTCTTGCTGATGTCCACTTCATCGGCCTGGACGCTGCGCACGGCGCTCTTATCGAGGTTGAAACGAGTTGTCGTCACTTCCTCGAACTCGTCGTCGCTGTCCCTGAGGGTGGTGCCATTGCGATGCGCCATCAACTGCTCCGCGGCCAACGTAGACCGGGGGCCACGAAGACGCAATGCTCATTTTCGTGCGCACCGAGGACTTCACATTCGACCTGCCGCCCGGCCTGATCGCCCAACAACCGGCCGACCCGCGTGATTCCGCTCGTCTGATGGTCCTCCGCTTCCGTTCCAAAACCATCGAACACCGCTCGGTTCATGACCTCCCCGAGCTGCTTACCCCAGGCGATCTGCTCGTTGTCAACGACACGCGTGTGATGGCAGCCCGGCTATTCGGGACGCGTCCCGAGACTGGCGGGATGGTCGAGGCCCTGCTCGTCCGCCCCTACAGCGACACCGTCTGGGAAGTGCTCTTCAAGCCCGCTCGGCAGGCGCGACCGGGCCGCACGTTCGTCTTCGACGCGAAGGATGGCCCGCTGCGTGCAACCATCAGTGCGCGCATCGAAGGGGCCGTCGTCCTCGAATTCGAACGCTCCTTCGATCCCGCGACGGTCGGCCAGGTGCCACTTCCGCCGTATATCAAGGGCTACGAAGGCGATCCGGAACGCTACCAGACTGTTTACGCCCGCGAACCCGCCAGCGCCGCCGCGCCGACCGCGGGCCTGCATTTCACGCCCGGACTGTTCGAGGCGCTCCATCGGAAGGGCATCGACCGGACAGAGGTGACGCTCGAAGTAGGCCCGGGGACCTTTCGACCCGTCACTGCCGAGGACCCCCGCGACCACGCACTGCATGCCGAGCATGTCGCCATCCCCGAGGCCGCGGCACGGGCGATTCGCCATGCCGAGCAGGAGGGCCGCCGCGTCATAGCCATCGGCACAACCGTCGTCCGCACCCTCGAACACGTGGCCCGCGAACGCGGAGACGTCGAACCGTATGACGGCTGGACCTCGCTTCGCATCCTCCCGGGCGACCCGTTCAAGGTTGTTGATGCGCTGCTGACAAACTTTCATTTGCCGCGTTCGACGTTGCTCATGCTCGTCTGCGCCTTCGCAGGCCAGGAGTTCGTGCTCGATGCCTACCGCCAGGCGGTCGCCGAAAGTTACCGCTTCTACAGCTTCGGCGACGCCATGTTGTTGCTGCCGGAGTGACCGCCGAAAAGTTGGCGTTGCGCCTTGCCGCCAAATCTTTGTACCATCCGCCCATCCTTTTACTGAGATTGAGGAGACACGGACATGGGAGACAAGAGCCCCAAAAGCACCGCCAAGGGCAAAAAACAGAAGGCCGATCACAAGGCAGCCCCGAAAGCCGAGCCCGTAAAGAAGTAGTCCCGCAGTGCGCGGGCAATACCCGATAGCGCCTCCCGCAGTGGGGGCGCTAATTTTGTTCGTAGATCGACCGGCCACCGAGCCGGGGAGGTTGTCTGTGGCCCGCCGTTGCGCCCTGGTTTTGCTTTCCTTACTCGCCGTCTTCGTTTTGCTCCCGCTCACCGCCGCTTGTGGCGGCGACGACGACAGCGGTTCAGGCACAAAGGATCGGGACAACGACGGCATCCGCGACAGCCGCGACGACTGCGACCGGGACAAAGAGGATGGCGGCGTCTGGGACAGCGACCCGAAAGATGGCTGCCCCGCCACCGTCGCCGACCTCATCGAACTTGCGCGCTCGGACATCGAAGCCTTCTGGCAGTCCGAGTTCGATTCTGAAGGCTCGATCTACGATGGCCCGATTCAGTTCAAGGCGTACGACCGCGAGATAGAGACGGAGTGCGGCACAGCAGAATTGGACAACGCCTTCTATTGCTCGGCCGACCACTCGATTTACTTCGACATCAACTTCCTGACGACCCAGCTCGAAACGAACGGGGATTTCGCCCCGGTGCTGATTATCGCCCACGAATGGGGGCACCTCGTCCAATCGCTTCTTGGCATTCTTCATGACGACACCCTGTATTCGATTCAGATAGAGCTCCAGGCCGACTGCCTGGCCGGTGTCTGGTCTCGAAATGCTGATGACCGTGGCCTCCTCGAAGAAGGCGATTTCGAAGAAGGCATCGTCGCTTTGTTCCGCGTCCGCGACCCCAAGGGCACCGATTTCTTCGATCCCCAGGCCCACGGCACGGCCGGCGAACGTATCGACGCGTTCAACGACGGCTTCGACTCCGGCATCGAGGCTTGCAGCCTGGACTGACGATGTACAAAGAACTCGGCCAGGCCGATCACCAACGGATGCTCAACCTTGCGAGCAGTGATTTGCCGTCGGTTGTGCTCTTGCTCGGGATTTTCGATGTCCATGAGGGCGCGAAACGGTTCGCTGGATACCTCGAAAATGCCGTCTTCTCCCGGTCCGAGACCAGCGCGAACGGCTTGCCCTACTACATTGGAGAACATAACGGCGTCCGCGTTGGGCTCTCCGCGTGCTTCGGCGGGCCAATGGCCGCGCTGTTTGCCCATACCTGGTGTGGCGCGGGCGTGGACACCATCGTGCAGCTCGGCTGGTACGGCGCTCTGCAACCGGGAACTTCTCTTGGGGATGTCGTCGTCCCGCGCCACGCGGAACGCCAGGACGGTGTCTCCGATTGGTACCTGGCCAAAGGCATTCTCGCTGACGCCACCCCGGAACTCACCGACGCGATCTGCCAGCGCCTTCGCCAGCGCCAAATCCCCGTGCATGAGCAGGCCATCTTCTCAACGCCGGCGCTCCTCGCCGAATCGCGCGAAGTCATCGCCGACTGGTCGCGTCATGGGTGGCACGGAGTCGATATGGAAACGGCCGCAACCTTCGCGGTTGCCAAGCATCTCGGCGCCCGCCGCGCCGCCGCCCTTCTGAGAATCGACGACCTCATCGGCGAAGAGCACAGCCTCGCCGAAGGTCTGCACGGCGACCACCGAAAGTTCATGCGCACTCGCGAACGCGACGTCATGCACGCCGTCATCGAAGCCTGCGCGGCCACGGCCAACTGAAGGTTGCGTGAGCGAGGACGCCCGTCTCCTGTAGTATCCCGGCACTACCCTTTGGAGGCCCACCATGGATTTCTGCCGATACGAGAAGAAGGACCACGTCGCCTACATCACCATCACCCGCCCCGAAGTGATGAACGCCCTTCACGCCCACGCCAGCCGCGAAATGGGAGGCGCCTTCGATGACTTCGCAGCCGACGATGACGCATGGGTAGCGGTCCTTACCGGCGAAGGAGATCGCGCCTTCTCCGCCGGCAACGACCTGAAGTACACCGCCGAGATGTCGCGGCTGACCCGCGAACAGCGCCCTGACCTCTCGATGCCGGCCGGCGGCTTCGGCGGCATCACCAGCCGCTTCGATCTGTTCAAACCGGTCATCGCCCGCGTCAACGGCTTCGCGCTGGGCG
>JANPDX010000104.1:0-10598 GCA_031431695.1 Dehalococcoidia bacterium | reverse complement strand
TGGAAGTTCAGCTCGAAGCGGCTGAGGCCGTCGGGGCGCCTGAACTGCGCGAAGTGGCTGGCCAACGCCGCTCGCGCTTCGGCTTGGCGTTCCGGAAGCAGGTTGACGCCGGTCATCTGCTGCTCATCGAAGATCGAGTCCTCTGGCACGACCACGACGACACGTCTTGAGGTCCGGGTGATGCCGACGAACCCGGCATCCGACAACAACTTCCGAGTTTTGCGCGGGTCGCCGAGGGAGAACGGGCCGGACCGTGACTTACCCGGCGGCAATTCGGGAGGCGGAGCCACGAACCGGGCGAGCACCGTGCCCGAATGCCAGGTGTTGCGCGCGGCGCTCTGCCAGCAGGCGAATGCGATGCGGCCGCCGGGTTTCAGTTGCCGCCGGATGTTCGTAAACGCGGTGATCGGTTCATCGAAGAACATGACGCCGAACTGGCTGGTGGCGGCATCGAATGGGCCGCCGGGAACGGTCTCCGTTTGCACGTCGGCGACGAGGAAGGTCACGTTGCTGGCGTTTGCCGCAGTGGCCCGTTCTGTCGCCATTGCGACCATGCCGGACGAGATGTCGGCACCTACTGCTTTGCCCTTCGTGCCAACACGTGCCCCGATGGCGAGGCACAACTTGCCGCCGCCGGACCCAATATCGAGGACGTGTTCGCCGGGGGTGGGATTGAGTGCTGCCACGACGTTGGGCACGACACGATCAGTGAACCGCTCGCGTTTCGGCCAACTCTTCACCTGCTGTTCGTCGTTCCAACGACGCCGTTCGATCTCGTTCGCCATGGCAAGCCTCCTCGGTGGGACGCGTTCTAACTCTCCAGGCGCAGCACCACTTGACCTTCTTCAATGCGCTGCTGGGCGGCGACGAGGACTTCGGTGACGGTGCCCGCGGACGGGCTTTCCAGGGGGATTTCCATCTTCATGGACTCGACGACAAGGAGTTCCTGGCCGGCGGTCACGCGTTCGCCAACGGTGACGAGGACTTCGAGGACGGTGCCGGTCATCGGCGCCGGGATTTCGTGGATTGCCATTGCTGCTCCGGACTTGGTGTGTGTGGTCACGAACTCTACGGGTCAGAGGTTGTGACTGCGAACGTAGAACGTGGAGCCCGGAAATGCCGAAAGGCCGCTCCCTGCCTTGCGGTGGGCTGCGGCCTTTTTGGCGTGTGGAGGTCGTCTATCGAGTAACCCTGCCTGCAGACCCCTTATCACCGAAGTTCGGGGCCAGTCCTTACGGACCGGACTCTCCCTCCGGGAGCGGCTCCCGGTTCGGGCTTGCGCCCTACACCAGGAACGAACTTGCAGACTCGCACCACTGCGCTCTGCCGGGCCTTGCGGCGCCGGGGGCTTCGGAACCGGGCTGCCTTACGGCGCCTCACAATCCGTACAACCCTGCCTCGGGGCGGTTGCCCGCCGTCGGCCGCGCTGGTGGTGGTCATCGATTTCGGGCCGTGACCCTGACCCGATGACCTTGGGCGTTTCCAGGCCGGTAAGCCTTTCCTCGCCTGCGGTGTGGCTCTCGACCACCCCGCCTCCAACGCCGCGAAATGTATCGAGCATTGGCCGTTGATCCAAGCGAGTTATGACGCATGGAGGCGGCCTTCACGAAGCCTTGAAGAACCACGCTGATTATCGTCGCGATTCGGGTTCGGGCGTGACAGAACGATCAGACGATGGCATATCGGCTTATGTGGGCAGTTAGGTAAAGATGAATCAGTCGGGGTGGGGGCCGATGGCGACGATGGCGATCGTTTCCGCTCCCGGACCGTACATGAACCAGATTCTCCATGCGCTGGGGGTGCGATTCTCAACGTACACCTCCCATATCGGTTTGCCCTCCGGGCTGCGCTTCGTCTGGTAGCGGTGCGCGTTGAGTCCTGGGTGGCGCGGGTTCGCCTGAAGAAGGGCTAGTGTCTTCTCAAGCTTGCGGAAGCGACGCAATTCCGACGGGTTCCCCTCAAGGGCTGCAATCGTTTCGAGCGCACGCCTCGTAAAGTTGAGGTCGAACGACATTAGTCGACGTCTTCGTATTCAAGAGCGTGGATGAAACTCCGCCGTGTCACGCGCCCCGCAGCCACGTCGGAGAATCCCTGATCGATGGACGCCATGATGTCCGGCCGCTCCCAAATCAGGCGTTCCCGCGCCGGTATGGTGGCGAGCGGCGTGAGCAGGATGTCGCCGTCGTCCGAGATGCTGACTTCGTAGCGGGTGTCTTCGGCGACGCCAGCCTTGCCGAGGCTGATACGCCTGCGAGAATCGACGACGGCTTGGGTGACGGGGCGGAAAGTTTTCATGGTGGGTAGTGTAGCAAAATGGGTAAGTGGGCAGATGAGTTAAAACGCTTTCAAAAGCTACCGAACGACAAAGGCCCGCATCACTGCGGGCCCCCTGATTCGTTCCTTGCACGTCTTTTACCCGAACGCGGGGCGAAACGTATTCGTGGTGGACAGCGTCCCGGAGTGGGTGGGTGGGTAATTAGGCGGAGATGAAGGGGTCTTGAATGATGAGGAGCGCGTCCGCGGTCTCGGCAAAAGCTTCGATAAGGCTGAGATGCGTCCGGGAGAGGTTACTGTCGAACAGGAACGGCGTCATCCAACCGCGGTGCGGCGCTCCGCGGCGGCCGCCCACGCCAGGCCAGGCACGCGAGGATGTCATCCCTGGTTAACTCCGGGAAGTCCGCCAGCAGTTCCTCGTACGTCAGACCGCCGGCCAGGTACTCAAGGACGTCGTAAACGGTGATTCGAAGCCCTCGCACGCAGGGCTTCCCGCTCCGCTTCCCCGGCTCGATAGTGATGCGATCAAGGATCTGCATGCGGCGAGTATACGCCCCTACCGTGTGACCAACGAACAGTCTCTACCCGAACGTAAGTGCGGGAGTCGAATCGAGGACTTCCTCGGTGACGTTGAACTTGACCTGTTTCCAACTGACCTTGACGGCCTTTTCACCCTTTGCGGGCTCTGCCTCGCAAAGGACTTCGAACATGCCCTGGTTGGTTTCCTGGCCTGGGAGAGCGAGGAGCTGCATGAACGCTTCAGCGGCTTCGTAGGTCTCGAGCATACGCGGCTGCCAACGGCCAAACACCTTGGGGTTTTCGGCGTATTCGTTGGTCATGCCGGTGCGTACGAACGGGTACATCACCGAATAGGCGGTAACCAGGCTGGCGAGCTTGCCGAGGTTCACGGCAAGGACCTGCGGGAGTTGAAGCACGGCCCAGTTCGCAACCGCGTAGCCGGGGACGCTCGCTCCGGGGTCGATCGACTGGCGGGAGGAGATGTAGACGATCTGGAGCGGCTCGTTGGCATAAACCGCCTCACCGGACCAGAGGTGTGTCATGGCCATGAAGCCGTCGATCTTCGTATCCAGCACGGCTCGGGTTTCGGCAAGGTTGTTGATGAAGGCCTGGCGGACGCGGGCCCGTCGCATAGCGGTCGACTCGCCTTCGACTTCGCGCAGGGAGCGGCCGAAGGAGTAGCCCCTCTCGGTGAGCCCCGAGTTACAAATCACGAGGTTGGGGATGCCGCCCATTTTGTCGATCACGTACGTGCGGGTGGCCCAAAGGTCGCCCATGTTCGTAACGTCAGCCTGGAGGGGAAACGCGTTCACGCCCTGGGCGCGGAGGAAATCGACGAGGTCGAGGCCATCGTCATAGGAACTGTGGAAATGGACGGCGACGCTCTCAGCGCCATTGAGGCCGGCGGCGAGCGCGAATGATTGGCCGAGACCGCCATCCTTGCCGGCACCGGAGATGAGGACTCGCTTGCCCTTCACGCCGGCGGCGAGATCGGACGAAAACTTGAACTTCGAGGAATCGACGGTGAATGCCATGGGAAAACTCCGGGAGGTATTGGCCCGCATTATAGGAGGGGACTGACGTATAGGTCTCAGCGATGCCGAAGACCCCTTCGCGTAGCTAGCTGACTCGAAACTGGACGAGCTGGCAGTAGTTGCCGTCAGGGTCCGCAAAGGTCGCGACGAGTCCGCCCCACGGTTCCTTCGTGGCAGGCCGAATGAACTCCACGCCTGCTGCGCGGAGCCGAGTCTCTTCCCCTACGGCGTCCGCGACGGAAAACGTGAGGAGCACACGCGTCGGTTCCTTGGCCTTGCCATGGGTGGCGCTATGGCCATCGACGAGGAAACCGGCGGGGCCGGCGCCGAACGCGCCCGCTCCAATTTCCGGCCGACGCGCAAGGCCGACCACATCGGCATAGAACGCGATGAGCCGGGCCGGGTCTTCACTGGTGACGTTGACGTTGAACTGCTGAACTTCCATCGAATGCCTCCTCGGGGGTTCGGAGAACGGTACACCAGGTGAGCGGGACCCGGGAGTTTAGACCACCATGCGCCGGACGATTTCGTACATGAGTTCGCAGCCCATGTTGAGGTTGTCGATGGCGAGGAACTCGTTATTGCCGTGGAACCCACGCCGTTCATCCGGGCTGAGCAGGCAGGGGATGAAGCCGTAAGCGGGGATGCCCAGTTCTCGCAGGAAGCGGTTGTCGGTGCCCCCGATGGTCATTCCGGGGACGACGATGGCGTCTTCCATGGCCTCCTTGACGACGGCGTTGATGGTCCGGAAGAGCTCCGTGTCCCAGTCGACGCGGGCCGGTTCGCCCTGGTCGGGCGAGTAGAGTTCGACCGTGACGCGGTCATCGGCGATGCGTTCGCGTACCCGGTTCATCCAGTCATCTTTCGACTGGCCGGGGAGCAGGCGGCAGTCGATGACCGCTTCGCTTTTTGCAGGGATGACGTTCGCCTTGATGCCGGCATCGAGCATGGTGAGGTTGAGCGTGTTGGTAAACATGGCGAGCAGTTCGGGAGAAGCCTTCACGCGCTCTTCGACGGCCGCGCGGTCGCTGAGCGGCGGCATGAGGCCAGCGTCTGCCAGGCGGGCGACATAGGCCTCCGTGTCCGGCGTGAAGGTCAGGTCACGTTCCCATTCGATGAGGCGATTGAGCGCCTGGACGAGGTAGACGGCCGAGTTTTCGTAGTGCGGCACGCTCCCGTGCCCGGGGCGGCCAACGGCGGTGAGGCGCAGCCAGCAGATATCTTTCTCGTTGGTGGCGACGCTGAACAGCTTCGCTTCCTCGCGGCCGAAACGAGTGGTGCCGCCGCCGCCTTCAGAGAGCTCGAACTCGACATCGACGACGTCCGGGCGGTGTTCGCAAAGCCAGACCATGCCGTACTCGCTGCCCGCTTCTTCATCGGGCACCGCGCAAAAGACGAGGTCTCGTTTGAGCGGGATGCCTTCACGTTTCAGCAGCAGGACCGTGATGAGCTGCATCACGCCGCAGCCCTTCATGTCCACGGCGCCGCGCCCGTAGACACTGCCGTCCTTCACGACGCCTTCGAAGGCGGGCATGTCCCAGTACTCCGCCTCTACCGGGACGACGTCGGTGTGGTTGCAGAGCATCAATGGACGCTTCGAGCCGTCGCCCTTCATGCGCGCGACCAGTACCTCGCGGTTGGGAGCGGTCTCGATGTACTCGGTTTCGATGCCCTCGGCCTCGCAGAGCGCGCCGAGGAAGCGGGCCGCCGGTTTTTCGTTGCCGGGCGGGTTGGAGGTATCGATCTGGAGGTAGCGCACGAAGATGTCGAGCGCTTCCTGGTGAATCGCGGGCCAGTTGATGGTCATGAGTTGCGAGTCCGAGTGCGAGTTGCGTGTGGAATCCTACGCGGAGAGGGCCCGGAACGCCGAGGCGCAGAGACGCGGAGGTTTTCGGGCTGCGCAGTGCCTCAAGAGTAGTGGTTACCGAACCAGCCAGCGACGGCGAAGGCTGCCAGGTCTGCCGTCACTCAGCGCCGGATGAGCCCCCGCGCCGCCGCAGCCTCGATGACCTGGATTACGTTCGTCGCCGCGCCCTTGCGGATACTGTCGGTGACGGTCCAGAAGGTGATTGCGCCGGGCAGCGAGGTATCGGCTCGAAGCCGGCCGACGAGCACATCGTCCGTGCCGACGACATCCATCGGAGTCGGATAGATCTCGCGGCCGGGGTCATCAACGAGGGTGACTCCGGGGGCGCTGGCTATGAGGTCGCGGGCTTCGGTGGCACTAAGCGGGCGTTCGAATTCGGCCCAGACGTTCATCGCATGCCCGAAGAACGTGGGGATGCGGACGCAAGTGGCGCTGATGGCGATGCCGGGAGAGTGCAAGATTTTGCGTGTTTCGTTCGCCATCTTGATCTCTTCCTTCGTGTAGCCGTCCTCCGCGAAAAGATCGATCTGGGGGACGGCGTTGAAGGCTATCTCGCGCTTTTGCGTGCCAGACGGTTCGTGACGGCCCTCAAGGGCTGCGCCCGTCTCCGCGCGCAGGCCATCAACCGCGGCTGCGCCCGCGCCGGCAACCGCCTGATAGGTGCTGACGATTATTCGCTTCACCGGGTTCACGCGATGGATTGGAGCCAGCGCCATGACCATCGGGGTAGTGGTGCAGTTGGGTTGGCTGACGATGCCATTGTGCCATGCGAGGTCGTCGGCGTTAATTTCGGGGATGACGAGCGGGACCGCGGGGTCCATGCGGTAAGCGCTCGAGTCGTCGATGACAAAGCTCCCGTTGCGCTGCGCGATGGGCGCATACCGCTTTGAGGCTTCGCCCGAGGCGGAAAGGAACACGATGTCATCATCTGCCGTGAAGCTGGCGTCAGTGGTTTCTTCGATCGTGATGCGCTCGCCCCGGAACTCGACGGTCTTTCCAGCGGAACGGGCAGTGGCGAGGAGCCGAAGTCGCTTGATCGGGGTGTTGTGCTCTTCGAGGAGTTTGAGGAATTCACGGCCGACGATGCCGGCGCCGCCGACCACGGTGATGTTGTAGGCGTCCACAGGGCGCACTCCGAAGGAAAGGGTAGAGGTTTATGGTAGCCCGACGGCGCGGTTTGGGTCACGGCGAATGGATGCGTAGACTACGCCACACAACGAACGCAGCCTGGAGCACCGCATGCCTGACCTGACCGATATCGCCTATTCGACCGATGGACCCATCGCCTGGATCACCTTCAACCGTCCCAGGTACCGTAACGCCCAGAGCTGGCGGCTGCTCGATGAGTTCGACATCGCTATGACCGAAGCGGACATGGACCCGAGCATCAGCGTGATCATCGTGCGGGGCGCGGGGGGCAACTTCTCGAGTGGCCACGACCTGGGCACTCCGGAGCAAATGGCCGACCGGGAGGGACGGGGAATCGGCGAGGCGGGAGTGGAGTTCTACGACAACTTCAAGAAGTACAACCTGGACCTGCTGCTGAAGTGGCGAAATGCTCGGAAACCCACGATCGCGATGGTCGAGGGCTACTGCATCTTCGCTGGCTGGATGATGGCCGCATGCGTTGACATTGTGTTCGCCGCGAAGGACGCATTGTTCTTGCCCGCGCTGCTTGAATACTTCTCGCTGCCATACGACATCGGCACACGAAAAGCGAAGGAGTTGATGTTCGAGAGCCGCTTCCTGACGGCGGACGAGGCGATGCAGTGCGGCTTTGTGAACCGCGTACTGGACGGGGCCGAGCTTGAGCGCGAGACGGTGAACTACGCCCTTCGTGTCGCGGAGAACAGCCCGATGAACGTGCGCATGGCGAAGATTGCCGCCAACAAGTCACAGGACCTGATGGGATACACGGCGTCGCTCGAATCGGGCCTTTCGGATTACATGCTGATGATGTCGCACCGGGGCGAAGCGCGGATGAAGAGCCAGCGGCGGCTTGGCGGGGTCGATCTGGCGGTCAGGGGACTGAAGGGCGATCGGCCGGGGCTTACGCCGAAGGGGTAGCTGGCGAACCCTTGACGCCAGAGCCAACCGGCCTATCTCCCGGTGCCCCGGCCAACCCGGCTGGCGATGCGATTCACTGCTTCGCCGAGCTCAGGAATTTTCAGCCAGTTGGCGATGGCGGCATAAACAGCAGCGCCAGCGACAGCTCCAGCACACGCGACAACCAGGTTGTCGCGCCATGTGGCGAGTTCGAGGGGTGACAGGGCGACGGCGAGAAACAACGCCATGAGGCCTGCCGACAAGGCGACTGTCGCGATCGCGCGTAAGTCTGCGGCAGCGGGAGCGCCGGTGCGGCGAACGTAGAGCCAGTACAACGCGCCCCATTCGAACCAGGCCGCAAGCGAGACTGAGAAGGCGAGCCCTTCGTGTTCAAACCGATCCCAGAGGAGGGCGCTGACAACCACATTCAGAACCACCGCGGCCACGGCGAGGATAACGGGGGTGCGCGTGTCGCCGAGTGCGTAAAACCCTCGGCTGTGGATTTCGAGCCCGGCCAGGGGGACGATGCCGAGGCAGTACCAGCCGAGGGCGGATGCCGTGATGAGCGAATCGAGACGCGTGAATTCGCCGTGCTGGAGGAGGACGACCGTCGCTGGTTCGCGGAGGATGGCCAGCCCAACGGCGGCGGGAACTGTCAAGAACATGATGATGCGGAGGACGCGGGAGACCGTTTGGCGAAGCGACTCAAGGTCTTCGTCGGCGGCGTGGTCGGCGAGCCGGGGGAAGACGGCGGTCGAAAGCGCCATCCCGAAAAGGGCGAGCGGCAGCGTCGCCAGCAACCATGCGTAGGTCATTTGGGAAATGGCCGAGGCGCCGATTTTTGACGCGAAGAGGCCGGTTACGACGAAGTTGAACTGGGCGGCGGCGAGGCCGATAACCCGCGGGCCCATGAGTCGGGCAACCTCTCGTACGGCGGCGTCCGCGCGGCCGAAGCCCAACTCGTACTTCATTCGCTCGCGGAAGAGCCCTGGAACCTGTATCGCGAGATGCAGCGCGGCGCCGGCGACCACACCCAAAGCGAGGCCGTTGACCCCCCAGCGATCGGCGAAGACCAGTGCGCCGAAAATGATGGCGAGGTTGTACAACATCGGCGAGATGGCCGGGAGCAAGAAGCGCTGGCGGCCGTTGAGGATGCCGGTCAGCATGCCGCTGACGGCGAAGAACAGAGGCGAGAGCAACATCAGGCGGGTGAGTTCGACCGCCCTGGCGTTCAATTCGTCCTCGCGGCCGATGTCCTCGCCGAGGCCGGGGGCGAGCAGCGGGACGAGCAGCGGAGCGAAAATGAACGCCAAAACACAGAGCGCGGCCGTCGCTGTCGTAACGATGTTAATCACGCGGCTCGCGAGGCGCCATGCCGCTTCTTCCCCGTCTCGGCGATAGAGCCGGGCGAAGACGGGGATGAACGCGCTGCCAAGCGTGGCGCCGGCGAGCACCTGGAAAATCAGGTCCGGGATGCGGAAGGCGATGTTGTACGCGTCGAGTTCGGGGCTTGAGCCAAAGGTGTTGGCGATGACAACCGTGCGGACGATGCCGAGTAACCGCGAGCCGATGAAGCCGAAGGCGACGATAGCGGCGGCGATGGCGAGGCCACCGGCACGCGCCGGTCGTGGAAGTTCCGCTGCCTCGGCGGGGCCGGGTTCCGCCATGGGGAAATGCTAGGGCGGCGGGACGCTACGGGCTGGCAGGTGCTCAGATCGCCCGCGCCTCCCCGGCTGTCGAATTCGATCTGGTATGCTCGATGCATGGTTAGCGTGACGATTACGATCAACGACGAACTGTTCCGCCAACTCAAGGAACAGGCCCAGGAAGCTTCCGAGACGCCAGAGGCCGTTGCCGCGCGTATCGTCTCCGAACGCCTGGCCATTCCCCACTCGTCTCCCGAAGTGCGCGCGATCATCGCCAGGCAACTGCGCGACTACCAGTGGGCCTTTGACCGCCTCGCGGAATGAGCGAGTTTCGGTACCTCACGAAAGAGGACATCGTCGCGTACCATGCCGCTGATTTTTTGCGGCGAGGTTTGAGCCCGGCACCGATCATTTCGGAAGAAAAACTCCAGGCCGCGCTCGAACGTCCGCAGGCGTCAGCGTTCGGCGAGGAAGCATACCCCGCGTTGGCGGAGAAGGCCGCCGCGCTCCTGCAGTCATTCGTCATCGGGCATCCGTTTGTGGATGGCAACAAGCGCGCCGGGCTAGGTGCGCGTCTGCTGTTTCTCGAACTCAACGGGGTCGTCATGAGGGCTGAACAAGTTCCACTTGTGGACCTGGTACTGCAGGTTGGGACAGGTGAGACTCGCGAGGTGGCGGAAGTCGCCGCCCGCTTGCGCGAACTCTTCGCGCCCGAACTCGATGAACGCTGAGGTTGTGATCGAGTTCGTCGGGTCCGAGCGTGCTGTCGAGGTGCATGCGCTGATGTTGGCCGCTTTCTCCGAGTACGACTCCGTGCTCACGGTGCCATCAAGCGCGGTGTCGGAAACGGTCGAGGATGTGGCCGCACACATCGCCCTCGGAGGAGCAGTGCTCGCGATGGTGGGCGAAGAGGCCGTCGGGTCAGGGCGTTTCGAACTGCGAGTGGACCACGTCTACATCGGACGGCTCTCGGTGTTGCCCGAACATCGTGGATTGGGTATCGGAGCTTTGATGATGCTGGCGATTGAGCAGCAAGCGGCAGCCAATGGTTCGCCCGAGGCCCGCATTGGCGTTCGGACGATGCTCCCGAAGAACATCGCGTTGTACGAGCGGCTCGGCTACGTCGTCACCGACCGCTACCAGCATCCCCGAGGCGACGAGATCATCGTGGACATGGCCAAACCGCTGACGCGGTAGCGAGTCCGGCGCGCC
>JANPDX010000103.1:0-13228 GCA_031431695.1 Dehalococcoidia bacterium | reverse complement strand
CCTATGGTCTTTCCCCCTCTCCCAAGTTTGGTTGTGGGCCGGGGTGCGGGTTCTTGCTTGGGAGTGGGCCGGGGTGTGGGTTCACGCTTGGGAGAGGGCCGGGGTGAGGGTTCAAGCTTGGGAGAGGGCCGGGGTGAGGGTGCAAGCTTGGGAGAAGGCCGGGGTGAGGGTTCTAGCTTGGATGTTTTGGACCGGTCGCTGGCGCTCGCGGTTCCTGGTTCGTGGTGTGCCGCCACCCCCACTTTTTACCCCTTTCTCGTCACATCTTTGCCGTGCCTTTTGAAAACCCACTTCTCCGGTTCCAACCATCACCCCACACTCAGGCCATGCGTCATCGCTCCGCAATCGTCGTCGCCGTGTCTGGCGTGTTACTCATGTTCGGTTCGCTTTCGCTCGTACTCGCGGCCGATAGCCCCGCTACCCCGGTGCAACGCCGCGCGGTGCTGCCAATCCTGGCCGGTGACAGTGCCAGCCTTAGCAACTCTTCGACAGCCACGCCAACGCCCACACCCCCCGGGTTCGGGTGCGCCGGTCCGCGCACAGCCATTCGCACCCTGAGCGATGCTGGCGCCACCTTCGCCCGCACACCTTCGAACTCATCCGTCGCCGGTCTGACCAGCATCCAGAAGCCCGCACAGGCCCCTGGTCTCGAACGCCTGGCGGCAACGGAAACCGGTGTCGTCCGGCTCACCGCCTACATCGCCTCAACCGCAACCGACAGCGGCGGAAACCTCGTTGTGCAGGTCGCCCAGTCCCCCAACGACTTCTCCATCTCGGCTGGAATCCCACTGTCATCCTGCGCGAACGGTGCTTCGGAGGCCGACAAGGCGGCGTTTGGGGCCGCGCGCGTCGCGGTACTGACATCGTGCGGTGCAACGGGGAGTCAGCCGCTGGGCGGCAAAATCGAAATCGAAGGCGTGCCCCACTGGGCCACGAACGGGGCGGGCCAACCGGTGATTTCGCTCTGGCCGGTACTCGCCTTCAAGCTCGCCGACGGTTGGACCTGCAAAGGCCAGCCCCCAACGGTGACACCGACAGCCACGCCCGTGCCGCCGATAGACGTCCTCTACCTGAGCGTCGATCCCCAGGGTGTGGACGCGGGCGGCACGGTCCGCCTGACGGCCCAATCGGAGCCGCCGGGACCTGGACACATCTGCAATCCCACCTTCACCGACAGCGAAAGTACGTCCTGGCCGCTACCCGGTGTAGCCCCGAAGGCTACCGGCGCGAATGGTTCGGTCTGGTGGGACATTGTTATCCCACTGCAGGCAGCCGTGGGCCGAGGCAGTTTCATGGTGAATTGCAACAATTCGGGCGGCAATGCCGTGAAAATCTTCATTAACTAACGACTGTCGCCTTGCCTGCCTTCGAACCACACTGAAGGTTGTGTTTGGCATTGGATTTCGCGAACTCGTGGCCCTCGGTGTGCTCGCCGTGGCCGTGTTGATGGGCTTCCTCTTCTTCGATCCCACATCCACGGAGAGTAGCAGCGGCACGCCCGCCACCATTTCCCTCGGGAACGCACCGCCAACCAGTACACCTCGCCCGTCTGCCACGGCCACGCCCGTACCGGTGCATACGGTCGCCCCGCCAGCGGGACAGTGGATGATCACCTATTACGAACGGAGCGCATCCGGCGGCGATCTCCGCACGGGCGAGGGGTTCCTGCCGTCACTCGATATCGATATCGAAGACCGCCCCTTCCCTGATATGAAGCCCGACGCGTGGAGCATCACGCTTTCGTCCAATCTCGATGTTGGCGAGGGCCGAAACCGGTTCGCGCTCGAAGTCGATGGTGCGGTCAAAGTCTGGGTCGATCAGGTGCTCGTCGCCGAAGCTGCCAACGGCGACAAGCCAGTGAAGCTGCCGGTCGAATTCGAACACAAAGCGGGCAAAGTCAACCTGACGATCGAAGTTCGCGATACCGGCGGCCCCGTGCGCCTCCGCTGGGCCGAATAGGGCGCGGCCAATGCGAAATCCGAGCCGCGAGCGCCAGCGACCGGCCTTACCCTCCCTCCAGCCCCCGGGGCGCCGAGGGCCGTCAAGCAGCCACAACAACCCCGAGCGAGGTCTTCCGCCCTCGCCTCTGATGTTGCGGGTCACCACGTCCTACGTCGGCAGCCGCCTGCCACCCACCGTCACCCGCAGATACACCAGCCGCCAGGCAATCGTCGCCCCCGAAATGACCGCCAGGACGACCAGCGTCCAGTAGCACTGGCCCGCCACCGTCCCGACCGCCGCCACCAGGGAACGGACGTCCCGGCTGGCCAGCCCGAAAATCGAGTCCAGCTTGCCTGATTGGGCGACATCCGGGAGGTCGGCTTCGATGCGCGCGCGGCTGTAGCTGACGATGAGCGCGGCGGAGAGCGCCAGCATGCCCACGAATTCCGGGCGCGGGTGGCTCTCGAACCGCACCGCGAAGACGAGCATGCCAGCGATCATCACGGCATCGGCGTAGCGGTCGGTCACGGCATCGAACACACCGCCGAAACGCGTCACCTTGTCTTTCAGCCGCGCGAGTTCGCCGTCCACGCCGTCGATAACGCTCACGGCCTGGATGAGGATGCCCCCGGCGATGTTCCAGCCGGCCGCGACCATCAGCCCCGTCGCAACGGCGAGCAGCATCGTGAAGCTCGTGACGCCATTGGGCGTCAGCGGCGTTCGGCGGAGCGAGCGGGCGATGGGCCGGCTTAGCGGGCGGTTCAGATAGCGGGAGACGAGGCCGTCGTAGGTCATCGGTCGCCTCCCGCGACGACCCGCTGGGCGGCCTCCAGGTCCTCGACGGTATCGACGTCGTACCAGCTGGCGCCCGAGACATCGACGCCTTCGAGCTGCCCCCGCCGGGCGAGTTCCTGGAAGATCACGCTGAGTTCGCAGTCCTCGGGCGCCGAATCCACGGCTTCCCAGACCGAGGGGTCGAGCAGGAACGCGCCAGTGTCGAGCGCATCCCATGGCGCCAGCCCTTTGCCGATGGAGGCAACGTTCATCGTCCCGGGCTCGAACACCACTCGGGTCGCTTCAGTGTTGTAAGCATCGGGCCATGCTGATGCGTCGGTAGCGACAAGGCTCACGCCCATGGCGGGCCGCGCCGCAAGCAGCCGCCGCAAGATTGGCGCCGAGAGCATGTGGTCGGCCATGAGCAGCAGGAACGGCTCTTCGCCACATGCCGCCCGCGCGGCGCGGAGCGAAAGCGAGGCCCCCGCGTGGAAGCGTTCGTTCGCGACAAAGCGGATGCGCAGGTCCGCGTGCGGCGTGGCGTCTATGCCAGCCTTGAGTTGCTCGGCGCGATAGCCAACGACGACCACACCCTCGCCGACACCAGCCTTCGCCAGAGCTTCCAGGGTGTAATCGATGAGCGGGCGCCCCCCGGCCTGGATGAGCGGCTTGGGTACGTCCTGCGTCTGCTCGCCGAGGCGGCCGCCATCGCCGGCGGCAAGAATGACCGCGCGCATCATTCGCGTGATTCCTGAAGGTTCACCCATCTATACTAGCGATACGACGCGGTTTCGCCCGTGTGGGCGCGGCAGGCTAGGATTGTCGTCGCGAACTCCCTGGGGGCAGTCAACATGTGGAAGACCATTGGATACCTCTCGCTCGTCTGCGCTATCTTCATTGGGGAACTCGTCGCCCTTACGCTACTTGGTTTCAATTCCTGAGACGGCTTTCATTGAGTGTCCGGCTGAGCCACGCTAGCTGAGTGACTCAATCCGTGTTGCCCGGCGTCATCGAACAACCCCTGCGGCGCGGTCTGTCGTCGTCCGACGCGATAGCGCGCGCCGCCGCCGGCCTTTCGAACCGCGATAGCTCCACGATTCGCACCGATGGCGACGTCGTCCGGGCGAACGCGCTTACCTTCTTTAACGTCGTCCTCGGGGCGCTGATCGCGGCATTGCTCGCCGTCGGCGAGATTAAGGATGGCGCATTCGTCGGCATCGTCGTCGTCGCCAATGTCGCTCTATCGACTCTGCAGGAACTGAAAGCAACCCGCACGCTGCGCGAGTTGCGTGCGCTGACGGCCCCGAAGGCCACCGTCGTCCGCGATGGCGAAGAACGAGCGATCTTCGCCGAGGACATCGTCCAGGGCGACCTGATCCATCTGCGCCGAGGCGACCAGGTGGTGGCCGATGGCCACATCGTCGAGCGTACGGCCGAAATCGATGAATCCCTGCTCACCGGTGAATCGGATTCGGTGAACCGCGGCCCCGGGGATCTCCTGCGTTCCGGCAGCTTCTGTGCCGCGGGCGACTGCTACTACACCGCCGAGCAGGTGGGAGCCGAGGCCTATGCCGTGAAGCTCACCGCGGATGCACGCCAGGTGGTGCGCCGCTCGACGCCGCTCCAGATTCGGTTTCGGCGAATCCTGCGCGTGCTGCTCACCGCCACCGGCGTGTTGGCGGCCTGCCTCATGATTTCGTACAACGTCGAGAGCCGTGGGTTCGCGGAATCCCTGAAAGCCACCACCGCCACGGTGACCACGGTCGTCCCGACGGGGCTGCTCCTGGGAATGACCGTTGCCTTCGCGGTCGGTGCGGTGCGTGTCTCCCGGTCGGGCGCCATCGTCCAGGACATCAACGCCGTGGAAGCCCTCAACTACGTCGATATCATCTGCTTGGACAAGACAGGGACCATCACGGCGAACGAAATGACCGTCGATGCCGTCCATTGGGTCGCGGGTGGGCAGACGAGCGCGGGCTGGCTCGGCGCTTTCGCCCAGGCGACGGCCGGAGAGAGCAAGACAGCCGCCGCGATGGCCGAAGGGCTGGCGGCAGGTTCGAACAATGCCGGCGCTTCCGGGTCGGTGCCATTCAACTCGGAGCGCCGCTGGAGCGCGCTGCAACTGATTCTCGGCAACGAACGCCGGAGCTTCGTGCTGGGCGCCCCGGAAACGGTGCTCCCGCTCTGCGCCGGTGGCGAAGACCTCGCGGCGACCTACCAGCAAGCGGCCACGACTGGCCTGCGTGGAGTTGTTTTCGCCGAGTCTCCTTCCGGGCTGCCATCGAACGAGACCAGCCCATCAGGCTTGCGACCGCTCGCACTCATCACCCTCGGCGACAAGCTGCGCGGCGAGGTCCGGCACGCCTTCGATACCATGGCCCGCCTCGAAATCGAACCCAAGCTCATCAGCGGCGACAACCCCGGCACGGTCAAGGCACTCCTTGCCCAGCTCGGCATCACTCTCCGCGGCGGAGTGGTCGCCGGGGCGGACATCGAGGGACTCGAAGGAGACGCATTTCGCAACGCTGCTGAAGCGAATAGCGTCTTCGGCCGGGTGACTCCGGCGCTCAAAGCGAGGATCGTGACTGCGCTGCGGGAGCGCGGCCACTTCGTCGCTATGGTTGGCGATGGCGCGAACGACGTGCAGGCGTTACGCGCCGCCGATGTCGCCGTCGCGATGGCATCCGGCACGGGCACGACACGCGCGGTGGCCGGGATAATCCTCTTGAACGACTCCTTCGAAGCGCTCATTCGCGGCACGAAAGAAGCGACCGCCGTGCTGGGCAACGCCGCGCGTTTGAGCAAGCTCTTCATCGCGAAGAGCCTCTACGCCTTCCTCATCATTGTGGCGACGAACATGCTCGGCCTGGACTTCCCGTTCCTTCCGCGTCACGGGTCGCTCACCGCCCTGCTTACGCTCGGCATCCCGGCGGTCTTCATTTCCATCAGCATCCCTCCGCCCGATGCCGGCAGGGACTTCACGCGGAACGTGCTGCGCTGGGCATTGCCAGCCTCCCTCGCCCTTGCCGCGTCGGCGATCATCGTTCACCTGCTGACTGAAGGCCTGCTGGACCGCAGCATCGAAGAAGCGCGGACGCTCGTCTCGCTGACGATGGGCATCACCGGCCTGTTTTTCATGGTCGAAGTGCTGGGCTTCCAGGGCGCTTCGTGGCGCAGCCTGACGCGTCCGGTGTTGACCACCCTCCTGGGCGGGCTGCTCGTGGCCGGCTTCCTTGCCACGATCTACTCGCCATCGCTGCGGAAGTTTTTCGATTTCACGGAAGTGCATACCGGAGACTGGGTCATCGTCGGTTGTGCGGTGGGCATGTCGCTGCTTGGGCAATACCTCTTGAGCCGGTACTGGCAGCAAGTACTCGACGTGCTCACGGGGAGGCCGCGGCAAGCCGAGGGCCTTCGTGGGCGGGCCGTATAGCCGTAGTAGCTACATGGTAGCCACCGGCCGGGCCGCTCAGTCCAGGGACCAAAAAGCCAGCTTGTACATACAGATGATGGCGCGGAGTAGACTGCTCAACACACCCACCAGGAGTTCACATCATGCCAGGCACCGTCCTCTACGAACGCAGCGGCCGCATCGCAACCATTACCTACAACCGGCCGGAAGCACTGAACGCCATCAACGGCGAACTCCGTGCGGACCTGGACGCCTGCTGGGCCCGCTTCCGCGAAGACGACGACGCATGGGTCGGCATCGTCACGGGCAACGGCCGGGCCTTCAGCGCCGGCGCTGACCTCCGCGAAAGCGCCCGTCCTCGCGGCACGACCCACTGGGAGACACCGAGCCTGACATCGCTCGAAAACGGAATCGAGATCTGGAAGCCCACCATCGCCGCCGTGAACGGCTACTGCCTCGGCTTCGCCTGCACGCTGGTCGCCGCTTGCGACTTCGTCATTGCCAGCGAGCGCGCCGAATTCGGGTTCCCTGAAGTCCGCATCGGCGTCCCCACCATCCAGGGCTCCATCCGCATGCCCCAGAAGGTCGGCTGGCAGAACGCAATGGAACTCCTGCTCATTGGCGAACGCGTCAACGCGCAGCGGGCGAAAGAGATGGGCCTCGCCTGGAAAGTAGTCCCCCATGAGCAGTTAATGGATGAAGCCCGCGCCCTGGCCGAACGGCTCTGCAAGTCGGCGCCGCTGGCCGTCCGTGCGACCAAGGAAGTCGCATGGCGCGGCCAACAGATGCCCTGGGTGGAAGCGATTCGGTTCGGCGAAACCATGCGCCGCGTTGCCGGCGCCACGGACGATGCAAAAGAGGGCGGCGCCGCTGCTCGCGAAAAGCGTGACCCGAATTGGCAGGCCCGCTAACTGAGGTATGCTGAACCCATGGCTGTCTCGACCAAAGCCTACGAAGAACTGGCGCTCGAGGAGTTCGACGAGAACTGGGAGTTATTTCTGCGGCCAGTTGCGAAAGAAGCCGGGAATGATGCAAGAGCACCAGACCACTGCCTGGTGGCTTGCACACATCATCGGTAATCAACTCGACCGCAAAGTACACCAGGTCCGCGACACGGCACACGAGCACGGCGCGGAAACACCACGTATTTCATTCCCGACGTGCTGGTAATCCCGAGAGAGTACATGCGTGCATACGGATCGGGCGGCCCGCTCGAGAGCTATGCGGAACCTTTGCCGTTCGTCGCGGAGGTGTGGTCGCGCATTACCGGCGACTACGACGTGGACACGAAGTTCCCGGAGTACAAACGCAGGGGCGACTTGGAAATCTGGCGCGTCGATCCCTACGAACGAACTGTCACAGCCTGGCGCCGTCGGCCTGACGGCGAGTACTCCGAGACCGGGTACAGCGGCGGGATCGTGCCGATCCTGAGTCTCCCGAACGTCACGGTGTCATTCGATGAACTCTTCGAAGACCTTGGCTAGAGGTCTCCACTCGCGGGCTTCTCGGCGTCCTTCTCGGGGCCCAGGCGTTCCGACAGTTGGATCCGATCCAGGAGGTCGCGCCGCGTTATGAGGCCCACCATACGTCCGTCTTCCAGCACCGGTATCTGGTTGAGCCCCTTTTCGCCAAGCAAGACGAGCACTTCGACCGCCGCCTGATTACAGTCGACCGTGATGACATTGGCCCGCGGGGTCATGACGCGCTGGGCGGGAACATTCGGCCACTCTTCGCGGGGGGTACGGCGGACGTCGTTCACGGTGATGATCCCCAGCACCGCGCCATCGTTCGCCACCATCACGGCGCGTTCGCCACGGCCCACCATGTACTCATGAACGATCTCTGAAAGCGGCGTTCCTGGGGTCACGCTGGGAAAGTCCGTCTGCATCACCTGCCGGGCCGTCAGCCGCTTCAGGACACCCTCGAGTTGCACGCTGGCATTCTCCCCGCGCGCGGCCCCGAGCAAGAACCAGCCGATGAACGCCAGCCACAGTCCATCGAGCAGGCCGCCCGTGAGCAGAATAAAGATCCCGGCGGCGATCATTCCGTAGCCGAAGAATTCTCCCACCGACGAAGCGATGCGCGTCGCTTTCCGAAAGCTACCCGTCCGCTTCCAGGCGATGGAGCGAAGGACACGCCCGCCATCAAGCGGGAACCCCGGCAGAATGTTGAATATGGCCAGAGCGAGGTTCACGAACGCGAGATAAAACAGGATCGCTTCGGCCTTCTCGTTCGTATCCCTCAAAAGCAACCCGGCGGAGGCTGTGAGTGCCGCGATCAACACACTCGCGGCTGGCCCGGCCGCGGCTATCTGAAACTCCTCACCCGCCGTGGCCGGTTGCCGGGACATGTGCGACACGCCGCCGAAGATGAACAACGTGATCCTCGGCACTGGCAATCCCCGGCGCTGCGCGACCAGCGCGTGGGCGAGTTCGTGAATCAAGACAGTGATGAACAACAGCAAAGCCGAGCTGACACCAACCGCCCAATAGGCGAAGGTGCTCCAACTTTTGTACTGGTCCGGAAAGAAGCCGTCGCTCAAAGACCAGGCGACGAATCCGAGGATAAGCAGCCACGACGGGTGAATCTCGATGTCGATGCCGGCGATGCGCGCCACGCGAAACGCATTTCCCATATACCTACGCTACGGGAGCTTCGTCGAGTCGCCAAGTGCCGCGTTAAGGCTGGCCCGAAAGCCGCCGTCCGCCGGCAACGGCAAGACACAGCGCCGTCGCTCCCCAGAGGTACCCGCCGATCACGTCGCTGGGCCAATGCGCCCCGATAGTCATCCTTCCCGGCCCGCTCATCACGACAATCACAATGCTGAACACCCGGATCGCCGCACCCAACCCGGCGCCCGCGATTCGTGGCGCCACCACGGCCATTGCCCCATACATCAGCACATCGCCATAAACGTGCCCGCTGGGGAACCCATAGCCGGGAAAGTCCTGAGTCACGCGAATGTGGAAATCGAGCGAGGGGCGATCCGCCTGCGTCACCTCCTTCAGCGGGTTCGAAAGGATGCGCAAACCAAGTGCCACCAGTAGCGCCCAGATAGCGAACATCCGATCCTTCCGCGAGGCTGGCAACCCGATCCGCGGCCCCAGGCCGGCGACGATGATGGCGGCGACCGCCAGGATCACCTGCCATGGGTAGCGCCCCAGCGCGTTCACCCATCCCTGGTTGTCGTAGAAGAAACTGATGTCCTGCACCTCGCGCATTACCCGAACATCCCCGGGCAACGGTGTGCTATGCCACGAAACGAAGAACGTCAGTGCAATCGCCAACACGCCAGTGATCGCCGCGATGCGCATGATGTCCCCGGTGGTGAACCTCGCGCTCAGGGCCTTGCCAACGGGCGAGATGCCCACGACTCCCAGGTGTTCCACGCCAGCTTGTTCGAACCATCGCTCTTGCGAAGCCCAATGTCCTTGAACACCGATGTCGCCCCCGAACCGGCGAATGCCGGGTCCAGCGCGGCGAACCAGACCACAAGGCTAAACCCAAGAGCGTTCGATTCGGACAACAAGCGCTCGACGAAAGCTTGCTGATCCGCCTCCGTGCCGACTGTTGCGCGGCCTTCGACGGGCGCCGAGGCGTACCCGGCTTCGGAAATGATGATTTCGCCATCCCAGTGCTGCTTGAGTTGCGAGAAATAGTCCTTACGGATGTCCGCGGCGCTCTTCGCTTCGCCCAGGAACGGATACGTGCTAACGGCCAGGAGGTCCATTCGGCCCCGGAAACGGTCAAACAGCTCCCATCGTGGTGGGTGGACATCGCCGAACGTGCCCTGGAGGTCTTCGAGTTGGAACGTTGGGAAAACCTTCGTGCCAGGGCTGTTGCCCTTCACAACCGCATAGGCCTCGGCATAGAGCGTCAGGTACGCCTCGAACTGCTCGGGCGCTCGTTCGAACGTCATGTTCACTTCCACACCGAGAGCGAGATACGCCGGCTTGTAGTTCCGGGCGACGTAGGTGGCATAGGCGATGAACGCCTCGCGCACCCTCGGATCCTTAAATCCCGCCTGCGGATCGACTGAGGGCGGCAGATTCGCAAGCCGGCTGCGCTGCACTACGCCGTCGGTCGGGTCTATGGCATAGAACAATTGCAGCCCGTATTGCTCCAGCAACGCTTCTTCGAGCCTCGTGCTGTCGGTGGTCTGTTTGGAGACGCTTCCGCCGGGCATGAAGTCTTCCCACGGTGGAGTGCGCTGCACGAGGATGACGTCCGCGTACTGGGCGGCCGTTGCGAAGGCACCGATGTACGAGTCACTCGTACGCTCGGGTGGCAAGGAGCTGAATCCGAGGAGCGCGTTCCGAAGCTCGCCCGCCGGCTGAGGACGAATCACCGTTGGGCCGGGGCCTGCCTCTCCGTTTGGCGTCGTACCGCTGCCCTTTTCCTTTTCGTTTCCGCACGAGGCCGTTGCGAAAGGCGCAAGCAGCAGCAGCACTGTTACAATCGCGATGGCGGGTGTTTGGAAGCGGTGGTGGATGGCCATTCGGTCAATCTTCCTTGGCGCCATAGTGCTGGGTGCCATCATTGGCGCGGCCTACGCCGGTGTCGGCTGCCTCACTCGGCACGACCCGGATTCGACTCTGCCAACACGTATCGACGAATCGCCGGGATCGCCCGGTGCGACGGCTGCCGCGTTCGCGAAAGCATGGACTACCGACGATATCAACGCGCTGTATCTGTTGCTCTCCCCTCCCGCGCAGCGGGCCTTCCCCGTGGAAGTATTCGGCGAAACGTACAGGCGCTTCGCTGACGAACTGACGCAGTCAACCCTTGCCGCCACGGTTCAATCCGCGTCGCCAGGGGCTGCCACATTCGCCGTGCGACTGGCTACAGCCTATTTCGGAGATATCGAATACACCACAACCGTTAACCTCACCCAGACCGCTGGCGGCTGGGCAGTGGATTGGCAGCCCTCGGCTGTCAATCCCGAGATGGTGGACGGCCGCGAGTTCAAGAGCACCATTCAACGGCCCATTCGCGGCTCCATCCTCGATCGCAATGGGGAGCCCCTCGCTGTAACGAAAGACCTGCGCACGCTTGGCCTCAATCGTTCACTGATCCGCGAACCAGACCTGCTCAAGAAGTCGTTAATCGAGTTTGGCTTCAGCGAGAGCCAGGTCGATGCCGCCTTGAAGAACGCTTCCGGGCCGTCCCAGCGCGTCCGCGTCGGCCCGGTTCCGGATGCGAAAGCCGAGGCCGCGCTCTCGACGCTCCGGAGCATCCCGGGTGTCGTGCTGTACTTCGAATCTCAACGCGTCCATCCGCTTGGCCCGGCAGCGGCGCACGTCGTCGGCTACACGCGCGAATACACCGCCGAGGAGTTGGCAAAGCGCCGCGGACAGGGCTTTCGCACAGGCGACCGAACCGGCGCGACCGGCCTCGAAGCATCACAGGAGGCAGCCCTCGCCGGTTCGGTTGGGGCGGAACTCCGCATCGTCGATGCCAACGCGGAATTGGTCCGAACTGTACTGAGCCGCCCCTTTCGGCCCGCCGTTGACGTCGCGACCACCCTTGACGCGGGCACGCTTCGGGCTGCCTATACGCGCCTTGGATCGAGGGCCGGGAGCGCTGTCGTGATCGACCCGGTCACAAACGGCATTCTGGCCCTTAACAGCTCACCTTCGTTCGACCCGGGCGCGTTCGAACGCAACGATGCGGCGGCCCTGGCTGCGATCACCAGTGCCCCAAACGGCCCGCTCGCCAACCGCGCGACAACCGGCCTTTACTCCGCCGGTTCAACCTTCAAGCTGGTCACCGGCGCCGCCGGGCTGATGTACGGCGGCTACAAGGTCACGGACCGCCTGGATTGCGGCGCAATCTGGCGCGGCGTCGATCCCCCTCGGCGGAACTGGGAAGGCGGGCAGGGCCCGCTCACCATCGCCGAGGGACTGATGCGCTCATGCAACTCCGTCTTCTACGAAATCGCACTGACGCTCTACAACGACACCGACGGCGCCCTCTCGCAAACCGCGCGTCTGTTCGGGCTCGGCAGCGCGACGGGCGTGAAAGGGCTCTCGGAGGAGGACGGCCTTGTCCCGGACGCGGAGCAAAAGCGGAAGAAGACCGGTCAGGCGTGGTTCCCCGGCGACGAGGTGAACCTCGGCATCGGCCAGGGCGACTTGCTTATCACACCACTCCAACTGGCGAACGCCTACGTTGCCTTCATCAACCGGGAATTGCGCTCGCCTATCATCATCGCCATCGACAAGCCGGTCTCACGCGGCGAAATTCCCCTGAACGCCGAGCAGTGGGCTCACCTGATGAGCGGCCTACGGCTGGTTACCGGCGCCCGCGGCACGGCCTCGGCTGCCTTCACCCTCGCCGGGTACAACGACTTCGCCGGGAAGTCCGGCACCGCCGAAGACGCCGGCGCACAACAGCACGTCCTCTTCGTCGCGATGTCTCCCGCATCGGCCCCGCGCGCGATAGCGGCGGTGGTCCTCGATGAAGGCCAATCGGGTTCGATCGAAGCGGGTCCCATCGCCCGTGACATCGTCATCGCGGCGTTGCGGTAGTAAGTCGCAAATGGAGTCGCGGCGCCCGGTCGCCGCTGGCGCCATGCGCCCGGAAATGCCGGAGTTCAGCGCCCTCCGTCCAGCGAAGCGCCGACGGCCCGCAAGCTCGACAACACAGGTTCGAATCACGGCCCTCCGTCACAGTCGGGCCTGGGCGGAGGCGTGGTGGGTTTTGGCCGAAGGCGCCACGTCGTTGTGATCGACCAATTCCCTGTCGCTCCCGGCGCACATCCGTCCTCCCTCTCCCAAGCTTGGGAGAGGGTCGGGGTGAGGGCTGAACGCCCCGCGGAAGCCTATCAATAGCCTCGAACCACCGCCTTCGCCGAGGCCCGACTGTAACGGAGGCAGTGCCCTCCCGGCGCGCATGCGTCCTCCCGCTCCCAGGACCTGGGAGCGGGTCCGGGTGAGGGCTGAACGCCCAGCGGAAGCCTATTAAATAGCCTCGAACCACCGAATTCGCCGAGGCCCGACTGTAAAGGAGGGCCATGCCCGCCGGGCGCACATCCGTCCTCTCTCTCCCAGACCTGGGAGAGGGTCGGGGTGAGGGACGCCCTCCCTTTAACTTCCACGC
>JANPDX010000102.1:0-6979 GCA_031431695.1 Dehalococcoidia bacterium | reverse complement strand
CGCCGAAACGCAAAGTGGGCGAGGCTCGCACCTCGCCCACTCACTACTGCTTTCGTACTGGCATCGGGCTGTTACGTGTTCTGCAGTATGACCTTCAGAGCACCGGTCTTCGCTGCATTACCGAAAGTCTGGTACGCCTCTTCGATCTTGGCGAGCTTGAAGTGGTGGCTGATGAGCGCCTTCGGCTCGATCTTGCCCGAGGTCACCATCTTCAAGAGCACCGGCACTGTCGAGGTGTCCACCAGGCGGGTGGTAAGTGTGATGTTGTGCGACCAGAGCCGTTCGATGTGCAGTTCGACGCTCTTTCCGTGGACACCGATGTTTGCGAGATGTCCGCCGGGAGCGACGATGTCCTGGCAGGTGTCGAAGCTTGCCGGCACGCCGACCGCCTCAATCGCCACGTCCACGCCTTTGCCGCCGGTCATCCCCATGATGACCTCGACCGCCTTGCCGTTCGTGCTATTGATTGTCGTAGTTGCGCCCAGCTTCTTCGCGACCTTCAGCCGGTTGTCGTCCAGGTCAACCATGATGATCTCCGAAGGTGAATAAAACCTCGCCGTGAGCAGTGCCGCGAGCCCAATCGGGCCCGAGCCCACGATCGCGACCGTGTCGCCTGGCTTGATCTGTCCGTTGAGGACACCGCATTCGTGGCCGGTCGGAAGGATGTCGCTCAACATCACCAGCGACTCTTCGTCGACTCCCTCCGGGATCTCGTAAAGGCTCATATCCGCGTGAGGGATCCTGACGAATTCGGCCTGGGTGCCGTCGATCGTGTTGCCCAGGATCCAGCCGCCCGTCGTGCAATGTGAGTACATCGCGCGCTTGCAGTATTCGCATGCGCCGCAGGCGGTGATGCAGGAGATGATGACCTTGTCTCCAACCTTGAACCGTGAAACGCCGCCTCCAACTTCCGTGATGACGCCCGTACCTTCGTGGCCGAGAATCCGGCCGTCGGTAACGGTCGGGACGTCGCCTTTGAGAATGTGCAGGTCGGTGCCGCAGATGGTGGTGTTGGTGATACGGACTATTGCGTCTGTCGGCTTTTCGATTTGGGGCATCGGCTCGTCGTCCCATGAAGACTTCCCGGGTCCGTGATAGACGAGGGCTTTCATTTGGTTGACGCCGACTTTTTGCGGGGTCTTTTCCAGAGTGGCTACCATTCGTGAATTCCCTACGGATCTCGTTGGGTTTGCCAGGAGCGCCGCTGACGCTGGGGCCGAGAGGCGTGATGCCGTGGGCATCTGCAACGAGCATAGGCTCCCGAGCATTCGGGAACAGGTACGACAGGCCCACGTAACCAAGTCAACTCGCCCCACCCCAACGCTATGAGTTGGAGAACTTTCCAACCTGGTGCCCTTCCAACTTGGCTTCGTGGCCACGGCGCGGCCGACTTTGTTCCCGCTCGCCCGCGAGGCACGAGTCGGGGGAGGGGTCAGTGCGCGTTGCTCGGATCTATTCCGTTTTTGGAAGTTAAGTTGCAGCGGCACCGTTCCATTCTCTATGATTTGGACGACGAAAGGCCTCGAAAGGAGTCCACAAATGGCGCTGATACTCGTCCTTCTCTTGCTCCTGCTGCTCTTCGGCGGTGGTGCCTACTTTGTGACCAGCAACCTGCTGACTGTCATCGTCGTAGTCCTTGTTGTGCTCGCGCTGGGTGGGTTCTTCGGACGCGGTCGATTGCGCTGAACCTGTCGCCCGGCCGCTGCCGACAGGACGTGGCACGATTGCGGGAGATGTGCAGTTCTCCGTAGAGTTCTGCGGTGATTCACATCTCCTGCGCCTTCGCCACATCCCTCTCTACACCGGACCACGTCGCCTTCGCCGAAGACCTCGGCTACCACCGCGCGTGGCTCTATGACTCCCCGGCCCTCTACCCGGACGTCTGGGCCAGTCTCGCCCTCGCGGCCACACGCACGAACCGCATCGGCCTCGGGCCCGGCGTGCTCATCCCCAGCCTGCGTCACCCCATGACGAACGCGGCCGCCATCGCTCACCTTGCTCACCTGGCGCCCGGAAGGCTTGCGGTCGCGATCGGTTCGGGCTTCACCGGCCGGATGACCCTCGGCCAGAAGCCGCTGTCGTGGAAGTTCGTCCGTCACTACGTCGAAACCGTCCAGGCTCTCCTTCGCGGCGAGGCGGTCGAATGGGAAGGCGCGCTCATCCAGATGATGCACCCCGAAGGCTTCGCGCCGCCCCGGCCAATCACCGTCCCGATGATTCTCGGCGTGGGCGGCGCCAAAGGCGCGGCGGCCGCCGCCGACCTCGCGGACGGCATGTTCGTCTCAGGAATGCCGCCCGTCCCCGTCGAACCCGGCCGAATGTGCGTCCAGCTCGCTTTTGGCACAGTCCTGGACGACAACGAAGACCCCGGTTCGGCGCGCGTGCTCGCGGCGGCGGGCCATGGGGCAGGCGTCGCTCTGCATGCGATGTACGAACGAGGCGCCGATTTTTCGCGCATTCCCGGCGGATCCGAGTGGGTGGCCGACCTCGAACGCGTTCCGGCCGCCGCGCGTCACCTTGCGGTCCATGACCGCCACCTCATCGCGCTCACCGAGCGTGACGCGAAGGTGGTCAACAGCGCGATGCTGAAACAATTCGGCCTTGCCCGCACCCGCAACGAATGGCGCGAACACCTCGCCCGCCTCGAATCCGCGGGCATCACCGAAATCGCCTACCAGCCAGCCGGCCCGGACATCCCCGGAGAACTGCAACGTTTCGCCGAAGCCACGCGGTAATCCCTTCGGAGGCGGCAATGCCGTCCGTAGTCGCGCCCCTTCGTGGGCGCTCGCGGCATGCCGCCAACCTCATGCCCGCACCCACCACCGAGTCGCGGGCAACACCGTCGGCCCCGACCCACGAAGACGACACTGCCCTCCCCCACCCGGCAACCACCGAGCCGAAACTAGGCCCGTCCGTAGTCGCGCCCTTTCGTGGGCGCTCGCGGCATGCCGCCAAACTCATGCCCGCACCCACCACGGAGTCGCGGAGAAGACCTTCGGCGCTGATCTCGCGGCTTGCCGCTCAACTCATGCCCGCGCCCACCACGGAGTCCCCAACCACCGCCGTCGGCGCCGACCGCCAACAGGCACCGGCGGACTACCGCGCCTTCAACAAATCCCGGATCTCCCGCAACAGCGCCACATCTTCGCCTTCGAGCACGGCCTCTTCGCCCTTCTTCTGCCGTTCCTTTATCACGTTCACCGGCTTTACGATGAAGAAAAACACCGCCAAGCCGACGAGCACGAGGTTCACCACTGCGTTGATGAAAATGCCTATTTCGAGCCGGCCATCTCCGACGTCGAGCCCGATGCTATCGAAACTCGGCTTCCCGAAGATGGCCCCGATGAAATTCATCACGATTCCCTGTGTGAACGCATCGACGACCGACTTGAAAGCGATTGCCATGATGAACGCCACCGCTAACGAAATGATGTCGCCCTTGAGCAGGAAATCGCGAAATTCCTTAATGATTGGATTGTTCAAAGCGTGCCTCCTGTAGCGCCGCCGATGCTAGGCAACCGCCGCTGGGCCCGTCAAGCGAACGGCAGGACGGACAATGAACCGCGACCCTTCGGGAGCGGATCCCCAGAACCAGCGAGACAGCCGGGACCCACCATCCATCACGTGTGGGCCTGTGATCCGCGTCCCTGCGGGGCGCGGTGCCAATGGGATACGCCTACGCATACTTCGCCGACTCCGAGCCTGCGCCGCCCCTCCCAGCCTCCGCGATGCACTCAGCCGCCGCCGCCGTGTAGCCGTCTGCCGAAGCCTCGTGCACTGGCGTCGCCATCACATGGATACCCGGCGGGGTCGTCGTCTGTCCGCACATCCACCCGCGCTTGCCCATCGCCCCAGCCACGGCTCCCATGTCCACACCCGGCGCGGCCCACGAAAACGCGTACAGCGGCGGGGCACCATGCACCTGCACACCTTCGATTGCCGTCAGCCCCGAGATGACCCGTTCCTTCGCCCGCATGCTCGCGGCCGCAAGTTCCCGATAGCCTTCGCGCCCCAGGAAGTTCAACGCCGCCCACGAAGCCGCGATCGCTCCACCCGGTCGAGTCCCCGTGAACGTCAGCGACTGGTACGTGCCGCTCGGCCAGTCGTCGAACACATAGCGCGAAAACTCCCGGTACGCCTTGGTCCGAAAGCTCACCGTCGAAGCCGGTTTCGCTGCAAAACCCGACTTATGCATGTCCGCCGAGATCGAAGTCACGCCCGGCACGCTGAAGTCGAACGCAGGCACTTCGTAGCCGCATTCGCGCACGAACGGCGCCAAAATCCCGCCGACGCACGCATCGACATGCAGCCAGAGCCCGTGTTCAGCGGCGATCTTCCCCAGTGCCGGCACCGGGTCGACCATCCCGAGCGAGTAGGTTGGCGCCGAAGCGTACATCCCGACCGTATTCGGGCCGATGGCCGCCTCCATCGCAGCCGGATCCGCCCGGAAATCCGCACCAACAGGCACACGTTTCACCGTCAGCCCGAGCATATGCGCGGCCTTGTTCAGTGCGGGGTGTGCCGAATGCGCCGCCACCACTTCCGGCCGCGACCCTCCGCGCCTTTCTGCGTGTGCCCACTCCCGCAGCGCAAACATCGCCAGGAAGATGCTCTCCGTGCCGCCACTGGTGAAGATGCCCGCCGTCTCGTCGTCGCCGCTGAGCAGCCCGCGCACCATCGAGAGCACTTCGTTCTCCATCCGCGCGATGCTCGGGAAAGCGCGCATGCCGAGCCCGTTCTCGACAAGGAACATGCTGAAGGCTTCCTTCAGCACCTCCTCGAGTTCGTCGTTCGCATACCAGACGTAGGCGCCGTGGCGGCCATGCTTCCAGTCCAGGTCGTTCGCGCGCATCGCCGACATCTCCTCGCGGAGCGCGGCCCATTTGTGTCCGTATAGAGGCAGTTCCATTGGCATGGGTGGAGTTTACATGCTGACGAACATCCCCTTCTCCCAAGCTTGGGAGAAGGGGTCGGGGGATGAGGGTTCGCGCCTACCGCCTACGTTGGCACTGGCCCTCGGCGGGCCTCAGCGCCCACTGAGGGGCGCGACTCCTACCGCCTACCCGGGCCTCAGCGCCCCCGGTGGGGCGCGGCTACCGGCCCGTTCTCCCCTCTCCCTCCGCAGTGGGAGAGGGGTTGGGGATGAGGGTTGGCGCCTATCGCCTATCGCCTACCGGCCTTTCCTCTTGTTCGCCGTAGGTGGGTGTGGGCTTGTAAGGGCGTATTGCAATACGCCCTTACTACGCGTGAGTGGGTTCGCCCTCCTTAACAGTCGGGCCTCGGCGAGGTGTTCGTGGTGTAGGGGCCCTACCGCCTACCGCCTACCCGCGCGGGGGGTTGCCCTCTTTAACAGTCGGGCCTTGGCGAATGCGTGGCGGTGTAGTGAGGGCTGGGTTCTGGAGGCAGTGTGTTGCCGCTCCCTGACGCGCGGGGCTCTGGGACGTGGGGTTAGGGAGCGCGCTCTAAATCCGTGGCCTTACCGTCTGTACCACCGCGCTGCCGCGCTGCAACTGTCGCGGGTTCAGCGTCACCAGGCGGTCGCCCAGCGTCTCGGCCACCGCGAAATAGATGGCATCCGTCCCTCGGACCTGGTGCTCCGCTGCAATTGTCGCCGCGCGTTCCGCCAACGGCATCGCGATCGGCAGGAACTCGAACAGCGGCGAGTGCCGGATGTGCGTTTCGACATCCCGCGCCAGTTGTTTATCACCCGTGCCAACCGAAATCGCGGACGAAACTTCCGCGATAGCCGTCACCGGCGCACGCAGTGGCTCACCGTCGGCGACCGCTTCGCGAAACCATGCGGCAGTCTGCGCGTGTTGTCGATCGTGCGCATTGAAGAGCGAGATGAGGACGCTGGAGTCGAGCGTTGCCATTGCTAGTCTTCTGTCCTTCGTTTCGTGCGGGCCGGGGCGTCCGGTTCGCCCTCGAAATGGACGCCCGAATCGACCCATGCCGCGCCAACCGCCTCAGCGAGGCGTTCAATCGCCTGGAATTCCGAAACGGCCTGTGTGCGCGGCATCCCGGCGATGTCGCGGTCCGAGTACGGGCGCAACGTCGCTACCGGCTGTCCGTTCACGGTGATCACATACAATGCGTGTTGTTCCTTCACCGAGCGCACAATCTGTGTCGCCTCGTTCTTCAATTGCCGCACGCCAATCGTTTTCATCAGTAAAGGGCTCCGGGGGCGAAGTAGCTACATAGTGGCCACTTTGTCATAACCAGTCAATTTTCTGCGGGTGACATCTGCCGTTCAAGCCGCAACGCCTGTACGCTTGCCCTGTGGCCGAGACCATTCGCATCCAGCTTCTTCGCCCATCCGCCCGCCTGCCCTTCCGGGCGACGGAGTTCGCCTCGGGCTTCGACATCCATGCTTGCCTCGAAGACGGGCCGGTCACGGTTGGGCAGCGTCCTGTTGTCATTCCGACCGGCCTTGCGATGGAAGTTCCCTTTGGCTTCGATGCCCAGTTCCGGCCCCGAAGCGGCCTCGCCCGCCAGGGCATCCTCGCGACCTTCGGCACCCTCGATGCCGACTATCGCGGCGAAATCATGATCACCCTGTACTCGGTTGCCCCGGATATCACCCATACGGTCCACGACGGCGACCGCATCGCCCAGCTCGTTGTAACCCGTCTCGCCGACGTGGCCTTCGAGGCCGTCTTCGAACTTCCTCCTACGACGCGTGGCGCGGGTGGCCACGGGAGTACCGGCCGGTGACCTACGCATGGATCGTTGCCGGCGCGGCCGTCGGGGCCCCTTTGCGTTACTTTGTCGGTTCTCGCTTCGGCACGGGGCAGTGGGGGCCGTTTCCGCTCGGGACGCTCGCGGTCAATGTTTCTGGATGCTTCTTCATCGGGTTGCTCCTGGGAATTGCCGAAGAGCGCGGGCCAATCTCCAGGGAGCTGCGCCTGCTCCTGGTCACCGGTTTCCTCGGCGGCTATACGACGTTCAGCGCGTTCGGTTGGGAGACGTATTCGTTGCT
>JANPDX010000101.1:0-19090 GCA_031431695.1 Dehalococcoidia bacterium | reverse complement strand
TGGCTGGAGATGAGCGTCGCGGTTTCGGCGGCGTGGCGGTGGAGGCATCGGCCTGCGTCGGCGTGTTTGTGTGACGGGCGGCTGACCCGCGCCGCCGTCCTGATTTGTTACGGGATTGTGATCGCCGCCGTCTCTCTGGTGTGCTACCACGTCATTGAAAAACCGGGGAGATCGCTCATGCGCCGCCTTTCGGAACCCCGAACCGGACGGGTTTCGGGAGACGCTCGTTCGGAGAAGTCTCGGGCAACAGGAGCCCGCTGAACGATGTCCATCGCCTTCGGGGGCCTCGTTGCGTTCTTCTTCCGCGGTGTGAACCTTGTGGTGGCTTTGGCGACGGTGCTGTTCTGTACGCACCAGATGCAAAAGGACGACTACGGCACGTTCGTCCTGGGGCTTACCGTCATCGGGGTGGTTAACGCGGCGAGCGGAGGCCTGACAGCAGCCACGGCCTACCAGATCTCGAATCAGAGACGGCCGGCGGCGCTCGCAATGTTCAATGGAAGCGCCCTGAGCCTTGTGCTTGGCGCGGCCGCGATTCTCGCCGGGCTGATGATCAGCTCGGTTCTCACCGGCGAGGCGCACCGGGAGGCCCTGGCAATCGGCGCGGCGTGCGCAGCCATCATCACGAATAGCGTCGTGGCCGGAACGTTCCTCGGGCGCGCATCTCTCGTGCGATACAACTTTGCGCTTGTCTGCCCCCCGGCCTTTTCGCTCATCGCGATAGCCGTGGCGTTCATGACGCACGGAGGGAAGACACCGGACGTTGCCCTTGAGATGTTCGCAGTGGGCCAATGGCTCGCCGTGCTGCTCATGGTGCTCACCGGTGGCATCGCAATGCGTGGCGTGGCGTTGGAGGCGGAAATCATCCGAGCGGTCGCCCGATTCGCCTTTCTTGCGGGGTTCGCCAGTGGCATCTCGTACTTGAACTACAGGGCTGACGTGTTCGTCGTGAAGCACTTCGAAGGCGAATCCGGGGTGGCCGTGTACTCGCTGGCGGTGTACCTCGCGGAGTCGGTCTGGCAGGTGAGTGGAAGCCTCGCCCTGGCGACCTACGCACGGCTCGGGACGCTTCCGCGCGCTGAAGCAGCGGCCCTCACGGCGCGCGTGATGCGGCACACCGTTGTGATGCTGGGGGTGGTGTGCGCAGTCCTTTTCCTTGTTGCTGGCAGCCTTCAGCACTACCTCTTCGGCGAGCGGTACGAGGGCATGGAAACGGCGCTCCGAATCATCCTGCCGGGTGTGCTCCTCTACGGTTTAGCCCAATCTTTCTCCGGGTTTTACACGTACCAGCGCGGAATGCCGTGGGTTTCATCGGTCGTGGCCGGCGCGGGGCTCTGCATCGACATTTCACTGGCCTTCGTGCTCATCCCCAAAATGGGCGTGAACGGCGCCGCCTTGGCCAGCGCGATCGCCTACAGCACGGCAATCGTTGGCGGGCTGGTCGTTTTCGTCCGAACCGAAGACGTGACGGCAGGCCAGGTCTTTCGGTTCGGGCGCGCGGATCTCGACGACTACCGGGTTCTGTTGACGCGGCTCAAGGCCTTCCGGGGCTAATCCCCAGGGTGCGCGACGGGGCACAGTTGCGGGTCTGGCAGGGGCAGCGGGATGGGCATACCGGTCGAGGGGTCCCGAATCACCATCATCGCGACTCCGAAGACCCGTTCGAGGCCTACGGGCTCCAGGACCTCGGCCGGTGGCCCATCGAAGGCGATGCGGCCATGGCTGAGCGCGATCACGCGGTCGGTGAATCTGCCCGCAAGGACCAGGTCGTGGAGCACCAGAACGACGGTCATACCCTCGCGGTTGAGCCGGCGAAGGAGATGCATGACTTCGACCTGATGCGCGATGTCCAGGAAGCTCGTCGGCTCATCAAGGAGGAGGACGCGCGGTTTCTGGGCAAGCGCGAGCGCTATCCAGGCTCGTTGACGTTCGCCACCGGAAAGACTGCCCGTGGCCCGGTTCGCGAGCGCCGCGACGTCGGCTGCTTCCATCGCCCATTCGACCGCTTCGACATCAGCCCGGGTAATGCGCTGCAAGATGCCCTGGTGGGGGAAGCGTCCGCGATAGACGAGCTCGCGGACCGTCAGGTCGGCGCCACCATCGGGAGATTGCGGGAGAATTGCGAGATGGCGAGCGACAATCCGAGTCCCGAGGCTTCGGATGTCCGTATCACCGAGCAAGACATGGCCGGCGGCTGGCTTCTGGAGCCTCGCGAGGCCGCGCAGGAGGCTGCTCTTGCCACTGCCGTTGGGGCCAACGATGGAGACCATTTCGCCTGCTTCAATGGTGAACGACACGTGGTCGATAACGGTTCGGCTTCCGTAGGCGAGCGAGAGATCCTGGATGGCCAGCCTCATTCCCGAAACCTCACGAGGTACAAAAGGAATGGCGCGCCGACGCCGGCCGTGATGATGCCCATGGGCAGTTCGCTGGGACTGATGAGCAGCTTCGCCGTCAGGTCGGCGCAGCTTACGAGCAGGGCGCCGTAGAGCGCCGACACCGGGATCAGCACCCGGTTATCGCTGCCGACGGTGTAGCGGGCCAGGTGGGGACAGACAAGGCCGACAAAGCTGACCAGACCTGCCGTCGCCACGGCGGCCGCGGTCAAGACTCCGACCACGACAAGGATGGCGAGGCGTGTGCGATCAGTCATGACCCCGAGGCCGGCGGCGACGTCATCGCCAAGAGAGAGAATATTCAGTCTGCCGGAAAGAAGGACCGCACCGGCGAATCCGGGGACCAGGTAGGGCAGCATCGCACGGAAGTCCCGCCACTCGGACCCGTACAGGCCGCCGGCGAGGAATCCCAGGCTGGTCTGGAGGAAGGTTCGCGAGCTCGAAAGCAGGCCGACAATCGCGGCCCCGAAGAACGCCGACAGGGCGACTCCGGCAAGCGCGAGCCGTACGGGGGAAACACTGCCCCGGTAGGCGATGAAGTAGAGCACTCCGGCGCCGGAGACTCCTCCGACGGCACATGAAGCCGCGATGCCCCACTGCGGGATCTGGGGGTTGATGACGATTGCTGTCGCGCTGGCCAGGCCGGCCGCCGCCGTGACGCCAAGGATCGTCGGATCCGCGAGCGGGTTGCGTGTGACGCCCTGGAGGAGAGCACCCGCGACCGCCAGTGCCGCGCCAATGAGCATCCCGTCGATAAGGCGAGGGAATCGAATCTGCCAGACGATGTTCCGCGCGAGCGGGTCCGAATCTGATGAGAGTCCCTGAAAGACATCGGCCCAGGAGAGCTCGACCGCGCCGAGTTTGAGGGTAAGGAGGCTGACGCCAACCAACGCCAGCAGGCCAGCGGCGATGACCAGCATGGGCCGGCCAGGGCGCGGCAAGGCGCGCCTTCCCGGCGCGCCTTCCTGAATTTCCGATGGTGCAGTCATTGTTGCCATCGTACGGGCGCCAAACTTAGGGGGCGCTGACCGCGGCAGCGACGGCCTTGAAGGCGTTAATGATGCGAGGTCCAGGCGCCTGCAGGTACAGCTCGACATCGGCATCCACAACCTTGTTGGTCGTAACTGCCTTCAAACCCTTAAACGGCGGAATCTGGGGCATGAGCGCGGCCAGCCGTGGTGCTGGTGGCGGCGCCGGGGTGATTGCGAAAATAAAGTCCGGGTTGAACTGGATGAGTTTTTCGGGCGCGAGGGTAGCGTAACCGGGGAAGGGTCCCGCGTCAGGCAGCGTTGCTGCGGGATTCGTGATGCCCAGTTGGGCGAGGATGTCGCCAGAGTAACTGGCGTTCTTCGCGGCGTAGAGGGTCTGGTCGCGGTCGGCGATTATAGCGACCGCGGTGACCGGCTTGCCAGCGATGGCCTTCTTCGCATCTTCTTTCGCCTTTTGGATTTCGGCGATGACTTTGTCGGTCGTTGACTTGCTATCGAGCACCTTCCCCATGAGGGTCAGTCCATCTAGCACCTTTTGGTAGCTATCCGCGCCTGCGAAGATCACCGTGACCGGGAGGTCTTCGAGCGGTTTCCGCAAGCTCGGCTGCGCGTGAATGACCGAATCTGCCACCACCAGGTCGGGCTTGAGTGCAAGAATCTGCTCGAAGTTCGGCTGGTAGGCGGTGCCGACTTCTTTCGCCTGTTTGGCGGCTTCGGGGAAGTTTACCGAGCCACTGCGACCCACGATCGTCCCGCCTGCCGCATAAACCAGTTCCACCGCGGTGGGGCTGATAGCCACGATAACCAGAGGCTTCGCCTTGATTTCGACGGAGCGGCCAAGCATATCGGTGACCTTAACGGGATACGCCGCCGCGGGGCTCGCCTGAGAAGTTCCGGGCGCCGCCGTCGTACCGCCCGCGGTGGCGTCATCGTCGTCGTCCCCGCCGCAGGACGCAGCAAATGCCATGACGAGTAGCACGGATGCCGATACGGCGAGCAATCTCGGAAACCTTTGCTTAAAACCTATCATTCCTATCAAGTCTTCCTTTTTATATGGTTCTTGTCGAAGATTACCCGAGTATAGCATCACCTCCAGTCCTGTCACGGGGCTGAGCACCTATGGGCATCGGCGGCGGTTTCACGCGGTCTGGCTTGACGGAGGTGTTCTAAGTGACCGAATTCCTTGGCATCCTCTTGCTATTTTCCGGCTACCGCATGAGTACTCGCGACGCAGCCCAGGGGGCCACCGAAGTCCGGGGGCATGGAGATGAGGTGTAGTTTGGCGTACCCCGCTTGAACCAGCGAAGTGGCAACATGGGACTACAAACCACAGGAGCATCCGGTGACACATCCCGAACTGCCCCAATTGCCGGGAGCCCCCCTTGAGTTGGAAGGCCTGGAGAAGGCACTCCTCGCCCTGAGCTACGGCGTCCACGTTATCGGTTCGTGTGCGAGTGACGGGACGCTCAACGCGATGCTGGCCGACTGGGTAATGCAGGTTTCGTTCAAACCCAGGCTGGTAGCAGTTTCGATTGAGAACGATGCGCGCACACTACGGTTCATCCGTGAAACAAAGGCGTTCACGATCAACCTGCTGCACGAGAAGGATGGGTTGGAAATCGCGCGCAAAGTGGTGATGCCTTCCGAGGGCAAGAAGGTACGCGGGCGTTCAGATGAGGCGGCGGCCAAAGTTATCGACAAGCTGGCGAGTATTCCCTACGGGTTGCATGACAACGGCTGCGCGGTCCTGGAACGTTCGCTCGGGTGGATTGCCTGCGTAGCGGTCGCATTTCACCCGGCCGGAGATCACACGGTTGTGATTGGTCAGTGTACGGAGGGAGAGCGCATTCGGCCCGGGGAGATGCTGATCGAACGCGACCTTGGATGGGAATACGGCGGGTAGCGATTCTCGATTCACGATTCACGGAGACTGGTGCTCCGTGCTCCCGGAAGAAGGAGTGCGCGATGAATCTCATCTACACGGCGATCACGTCCCTCGATGGCTTCATCGAAGACGCCAACGGCAACTTCGACTGGTCCATGCCAGACGAGGAAGTCCACAGCTACATCAACGACATCGAACGCCCCATCGGGACCTATCTCCTCGGGCGCAGGATGTACGAAGTCATGGTGGCCTGGGAAACGATGCCTCTCGAAGGCCAGCCGCCGGAGATAGGCGACTACCAAGAGATCTGGCAAGCAGCGGAAAAAGTGGTGTATTCGCGAACGCTGAACGAGGTTTCGAGCACGAAAACGCGAATTGAGCGCAATTTCGTTCCATCGGTGATGAACGCGCTCGTCGCTTCATCGACCGGCGATGTCTCCATTGGTGGGCCTGAGCTGGCAGGGCACGCTTTCACGGCGGGGCTCGTCGATGAGTTGCGGCTTTTCGTTTCGCCAGTCATGGTCGGAAGCGGCAAGCCAGCCCTTCCGAGTGGTCTGTTCTTGCCACTCGGACTGATCGACCAGCGGCGTTTCTCAAACGGGGTCGTGTACCTGCGCTACGAAATTCGTCGCTGACGAGCCAGTGCGGAGTAGGCGACTCAGTGCATGTCGGATGGGACGAAAACCGCAGAGAGAAACCAGCGGGGGCGGTAACCCGAACGCAGGGCATTGTTCGCCGAGCGCACATTCGTGAAGCCGTAGGTGTAGATCGGCCAACGTCCGTGCGATCGGATCCACTGGGTAGCGTAGATGGTGAGCGCCGCCCCCAATCCCATTCCACGGTGCTCGCGAAGGACGTCCAGGCCCAGTTCGTCAACGCCGGGGTACTGGTCCCAGACTCCGCAGACAGCGGCAACCTCGCCGGATTCGAGGCAAGCACTGAACGCAATCCGCGTTGCTGCGATGCGACGTAGCTCATCGGGTTCGCCAAGAGCGTTGTCGAACCGGCCGCCTTCCCGGAGTTTCGATTGTTCGGCGAGGGAGAGCTCGCGAAGCTCGATGCCGGGCGGGAGCCCCGGCATCGACACATCCTCGGCGAGAACCGTGCCTCCAGTTGCGCTGTGCGACTTCGCGCCGTCGTGCCCTGAGCGAAGGGCCTCGGCAGCGAGGCCCTCCAGGAATGAAGGCAGGAAGATCCGCTGATTGCGATTTGTCGCGGGTGCGTTGTCGCGCGCCCAGTCCGCCAGCCGAGCGTCGCGTACTGAAACGACCGACCCGGTGCCGCAGGTGGTCATCAGGGCGAGATGAGCCTCGCGGGAATCAGCCGGCCGCTGCACAACGGTGAGTCTGTGGGATTCGTAATCGGCAGGAGTACAGCCCATCTGGGCGGCGAGGACCTGTTTGAACGCAGCGGAGGACTCCGCGAAAAGTTGGCTCGGCATGAGTCGATACTACCCGGACTTCGCCTCAGATTCGCGGTTTCGTGACCCGAACACCGGAGGCGACGGGGACAAACCCGCACGAGAGCGCGTTGCGGTGTGACCGGACATTCGTTGGCGAACAGTAGTAGGTGGACAAAGAACCTGCCTCTCGGATGAGCGCCGCAAGGTTCGTGACGACCACCGGACCGAGGCCACGGCCACGGTACTCACGCGCGACATCGACGCCGATTTCGCGGAGGCCATCGCCGTCGTGGTAAGCGCCGGCGACCGCAGCCGGAGTGTCGCCGTCGAAGAGCACGAATCCGTATTGCCAGAGCGCTGAGACGAACGTATTTCCGGGACCGCCCAGAGAATTGTCGAACGTCGCGGATTCGACGTGGGCATCATGGAAGTCCCGCTCGACGCGACGGCCGACAAGTCCCTCTGGAACGGGAACGGCCGCGATTTCAGAGCCGGGGATGAAGCTGAGGTTCGGGCTGCGCCAGGCAAGGTCCTCGCCGCGACGCTTGCCCTCCTCCGCGAGCGGAGCGAGGAGCACGTTCGGGAACATCGCGCGGTAGTGCATCTCAGGCGCGTTGGCCGTGACCCACTCGCGATAATCCGGGGCGATGGACACCACCGTGCCCGTGCCGAACGTGACGGCCTGGAACACGAAGAGCGATTCGGAGACCGCCGGGCGGTCGGCGATGGTTAGCGCATGAGACTCGAAGTCGGCCGTGGTGCAGCCGAGCTCGACAGCGCGGGCGGCGCGGTATCGTCGCTGCGCCTCAGCGAAGTAAGCGGAATCCATCAGTCGGCGAAGAGGTCTTCGAGTGCGAGCGTGAACCCATCGACGGCGAATGCCGCGTCGGTGCTGGAAAGCGTGTCGCGCACGGTGAAAGTGTGGGCGTCGCCGCCCGGACGGTGCACGGTGATGGTCTTGTTCCGCGGTCGAACAATCCAGACGCGTTCGGCGCCTGCGTCGAAGTACTCTTCGACCTTCGCCGCAACATCACTTTCCCGGTCATTTGGCGACATGATTTCCACCGCGAGCGTAGGCGACGATTCCACGAAACCGTCTTGCGGCATGCCGACGAGGCGAGCCTGAGAGACGTATGACACGTCAGGGGCTCGGACCGAATCAGGCGCGTGCCTCGTGCGATGGCCCAATTCAACGTGGGTCTCGCCAAGGTGAAATCGATCTACGAAATCGCCAATAGCGCGTGCAAGCCGCGCCGCCAACTTTGCATGCAACCGGCCAACGGGCATTTCCGTCACCACTCTTCCGTTCACGAGTTCCATGCGTCCGCCTTCGGGCGACTCTGGAAGCTCCCAGAATTCATCCGCCGTGAAGAACTCTTCCTTGGAAACTGGACGGGTGCTCATGCGGACATCATATCAGTCGAAGGATGGCGCATGTCCGGACGGTCAGTCGCGGGGGAGGCCGAGGCCGCGAGTCGCGATGATGTTGCGCTGGATCTCGCTCGAACCGCTGTAGATTTGCGGCGAGACGTTGACCAGGTGGCCCATGGCCATGTTGCCGTCAAATACCGCATGCTTTGAATCTGGTTCGAGAGCGCCGGCAGGGCCCAGCTGGTTCACGCCGAAGTTGGTGATGCGGGCGCCCAATTCCGTCGCAAAGACCTTGATAACGGAAGCCTCGTAGTTCGCCATTTTGCCGACTTCCTGCATCCATGCGGTGCGGTAGCTCAGGAGGCGGCCAGTCTCGTTCGCGAGCCACATGTCGGCGAGGCGGTGGCGGAGGATATCGCGGTAGGCGCCGCCGGGTTGACGCTCCTTCATGTGCTGGATGAGCAGTTCGAGCTGGCGCTGGTTGGCGGCAATCGAGGCCACGTTCGAGCGCTCGAAGTCGAGCAGCGTCATCGCCACATACCAGCCGTTGTTCTCTTCGCCCACACGGTTCCTGACAGGGACGCGCACGTCTTCGAAGAAAACTTCGTTGAATTCGTGGAAGCCGGCCATGTTGACGATTGGCCGGACCTGGATGCCGGGCGACTTCATGTCGGCGAGGAGGAACGAAATGCCTTTGTGCTTCGGTGCATCGGGATCCGTCCGGACGAGGAGAAAGCACCAGTCGGCATGGTGGGCGCCGGTGGTCCAGATTTTCTGGCCGTTGACCACGTAGTCGTCGCCATCGCGGACGGCGCGGGTCTGGAGGCTGGCGAGGTCAGAACCTGCGCCGGGTTCGCTGTAGCCCTGGCACCAGATCGTTTCTGCCTTCGTGATGCGGGGGAGGTGTTCTTTCTTCTGCTCTTCGCTTCCGTGGACGATCAGCGTTGGCCCAATCATTCCGACGTTAAACACGCGTCCGGCGTCCGGAGCACCCGCGTAGGAGATTTCCTCGCTGAAGATCATCTGCTTGATGTGGGGCCAGGCAAGGCCGCCGTATTCCTTCGGCCAGGCGGGCGCGACCCAGTTCCTGGCGGCAAGCTTTTGTGCGAACGCCAACTGTTCGGGCCAGTTTTCCTGGCTTGTGGGGCGCACCGGCCCGGCGCCGCGATCGTTGGGCAGGGCCTCCGCAAGGAAGGCGCGCACTTCAGCGCGGAGCGCGTTGTGTTCTTCTGTGAACTTGAATTCCATGCTGTCACCTGTAAGGAGGGCGCTGCCCGAATTGGGTCGCGGTGAGTTTACCGCATGGTAGAAGGCAAGTCGCGCGGCGGGGTTCACGGCCAGGCAGCCTTCTCCCGGAGTTGTTGGCGAACGCTTGTTGCGGCGCTGGTGGTCGCGGGGCGTTGGGCCGTACGGCGATATCCACCGCGATTCGACGAATGTGCCTTCGCCGCCGCCACGCTGGTAGTATTTCGGTTTGAATATCTTTTTCGATGTCGACAACACGATCATCACCTGGGACGTGAAGCTCCGGCCCGGGGTACGCGAGGTTTTCACGAAACTGCGCGAAGACGGGCACATCATCTACCTCTGGAGCGGCATGGGGCCGCGCTGGGAGGTCGTGAAGCGGTTCGACCTGCACGAACACGTTACCGACTGCTTCTGGAAGCCCCTGCACAACCACCACCAGCGCATGATCGAACTGGGCGTCACAGTGAAACCAGATTACGTAATCGACGACCACGTCGAAGTGATCCATGCGTTCGTCGGTTCGCATGTGCCGGAGCCGTCGCTGCCGCTCGACCGGGACACCGTGATGTGGCGCGTGTACGACGAAATCAATGCACATGTGGCGCGTCTCGACCAGGAATGAGCGGCATCATCCTCGTGCGGCATGCGATGCCCGATGTTCAACAAGGCATCTCATCGATGCTCTGGGGTCTTTCTGACGCGAGCCGCGAGGATTGTGTGCTGCTGGCGCACGCGTTGCCGGCGGGAATTCGGGCGGCCTGGAGCAGCGGCGAACGCAAAGCCCGGGAGACGGCTGATGTCATCGGCCTTCGGCTCGGAATCCCGGTCCACATTGATGAGCGTTTTGGCGAGGTCGACCGGCCGGGCGTATGGGACCGCGACTATCGGGAGGTAGCGGGCGCATACCTCGGTGGCCATATCGAGCCGGGGTGGGAACCGCGGGAACGAGTCCTGGAGCGGTTCTCCGCGGCAGTCACCGAACGTATTTCCGAAGCGGAGGGCGAGATCCTGGTCGTCAATCACGGATTGGCGATGAGTCTCTGGGTCGCAAGCCATACGACAATTGACCTCGTGAGCTGGTGGCGCGAACTGACGCTGCCGGACGCATGGCGATTCGAGGTTGGGTCGCGAGCGTTGGAACACCTGTGGATGGGCGGGGTACGGGGGGACTAAGAACGTCTCCCGAAGCTCACGACTGCTTCAGGAGCGGCAGGACTTTCTCCGCGAAGTCGGTGAGGACCTTCCGCTGCTCGGGCACGGGTGGCAGCAGAAGAAGGCGGGTGAGGCCAGCCCTTTCGAGTTCGTGGATCTGAGTGACAATCTGCTCGGGTGTCCCCCACAGATTCGACGCCTGGATCGCCTTCGGGGTGACGAAACGACGCTCTTCATCCAGGGTGAAGCTGCAGTGGCCCATGTGGACAGCCTGGTAGCGGCTCACAGCAGGCACTGGCATTGCTTCAACATAGTCGCAGTATTCCTGCCAGACGTCCGCGAAGGCTGGTGAAGCGTTGGACAGATCCCGTTTCGGTTCCTTCGCGACCTCCCAGGCATAGTGCAGCGCGCTGGTGACCATGCTTCCGGTCTCGTCGATGGCGCGTTCGGTTTCCAGCGACTCCCCAGGCTCCAGAACGATGGAATTCACGAGACTCGACATTTGGAAATCTTTTGTTAGCGTTCGGCCCGCCCGGGCTGCGCCATCCCGGACGTTTGCCGCGGCAGCGGCGATGACGGCCGGCCGGCAGCCGGCGGTGACGAGCGAGTCCGCCCAGGCTCCTGCCCAGCGTTGCGTTTGCGGGCCAAAGCCGGAGATGTGAATGGGTATTCGCGGTTCGAGGCGGTAATACCCGCGGCCCTGATGCATCAGGGCTACGTCCTGCGTCCGCCCGTTGTGCGTCCAGGCTGTGTTTTTGCCATCGAGAAGGTCGCGAACGACGCGTGCGTAATCCTTGAATTCACGCAGCGGCATCTGGTCGTGGCCCATCGTGCGCATTGCGGTGTGGCCCGTACCGAGGCCAAGGAAGACACGACCGGGTGCTATCTCATTGATTGAGGCAATTGCCGAGGCGGTGACTGGCGCGATGCGGGTACCGGCCACCGCCACACCCGGGCCAAGTTTGATTCGGCTTGTCTTCGAAGCGGCCAGTGCCAGCGTGGCGTAGACATCGGACCAGATCATCTGGGAATCGGCGACCCAGGCGCTGTCGTAGCCGAGTTCTTCGGCCATGACGATGTAGTCAATATCGGAAATTTGGGCTCCGACGCAGATACCGACATCCATTGGGGCGCCTCCTTGCCGGAAGCTTGTTCAATGGCGCGGGTGGCGTCAATCCAGGCGGATTCGAAGGCCAGCCACCACCCTAAATCTGGCGGTTGGCTTCGAGTTGCTGCTTCAGTGATTCGAGCGAGGGCACTGGCTTGCCATTCAGCGAGTCGAGCGCGTCGATCACGTCGTCGCTGGCGTCTTCCGCGAAGGCAAGGTCAACCAGTTCCTGGCGGTCCGGCTGAAGGCCCTGCTCAAAGAGATGTTTCACCAGCGACTCAACGTCAGTCCAGGATGCGGCCATGTGGGTTCCTCCGTGGCAGTGAAAAGGGCGGCCGTGCCGCCCCTTCGGGTGTGTTCGGCTCCATGGGTTACGTTGAGAAGAGTTCGCCCTTGAGCGGCTTGTCGTAGTCGATATACGGCGGCCAGAGGCTTTCGAGTTCCTTGCGGATGGGGTCACCGTCGGGCAGATAGCGCTGGAACTGCGGCTCAACGTCGCGGCGCACCCAGCCCTTGCCGATGGTGTCGTGCCTGATCTTGTCCTGCAGCAGCATGAGGCCAGTCAGGAGCGACTCCGGGCGGGGCGGGCAGCCGGGAACGTACACGTCAACCGGCACGAGGGTGTTGACGCCAGGTGTGACGCTGTAGGCGTAGGCAAACGGCCCACCCATGATCGCGCAGCCGCCCATGGCGAGAGCCCATTTGGGCTCGGGCATCTGGAGCCAGATGCGGCGGACCGCGGGCGCCATCTTCCATGTGACGGTTCCGGGGACGAGGAGCAGGTCTGCCTGGCGCGGTGAAGCGCGGAAGATTTCGGCGCCGAAGCGGGCGATGTCGTACCGAGGGGTTGCGGTGGCGATCATCTCCATGGCGCAGCAGGCCAGCCCGAACATACATGGCCAGAGCGAAGACCGGCGGGCCCAGTTCAGAACCTGATCGACGCTGGTGACCAGGATGTTTTGCTGGAGTTCTTCCTCAACGTTGAGGTCGAGGAGGGGTAGCGGTTCGTAGATTTTGTTCGCCTGCGGCATTGCTCGTGCAGTCTATCACAATCAGGTGCCCGAAAAGCCACCGCGCGAACGGCCTCGGCACGGGGCCAGGCGGTCGTTAACGGCTCCGGCTGTAGTGCACCTGACCGTCGTTTATCGGTTCGTCGATAAAGAGATCGCCGTTGCGGATTTTGATGTTGTAACCGCAATCGGGGTTGGTGCAGACCCACGCTTTGTAATGGATCGGCGCACCCTGGCTGCCGAAGTCACTGAATGGAACCAGGTCGCCGTCATCGCACTTTCTGCACTTTGGAAACTGAAGCATCCCAATGCCCTCCCCCGTATGGGCGCGGATACTACCGCAAGATTTTACAAACGGATAATGGCGAGTCTGCGTGGCCGCTACCGGGCCGCGGATGAGACCCTCGCCATCATGTCTCGCAGGAGCAGGTCCATGTCTTCCTCGGGGATCGGGTGGAGGTTGCCCTGGTACGCCAGCGTCCAGTTGGCGCGCGGCCAACGCTGCGTCCATTGGAACAGGTCGTGGTAGGGCTCGGCATCCAGCCACCGGTCTTCTTCCGGAGCGACGACTTTTTCGATGCCAGCGCGATAGGGGTACAACTCGTCCGGCTTCTTGTCGTTCTGCCAGATGCGGGTACGTTCTTCGACCACCGGGGTCGTGACTCGAGCGATGGCGGCGAACTGTTTGCGGCCGGTCACGTAGAAGGCCAGCATGTCACCCGGTTTGATGCTGTTCGCCATGATGCGGCGCGTGCTCTTGAACCCGTGTCGCGTGAAGCCCATCTCCCGTGTCGTGGCAAAGATCTCGGGACCACCGACGACTACCCAGTTCCGCGGCATTGGCTGTTCTCCGTGACTTATGATGGCGCCCACGTCCCAGTGTATCCGCGAACGAGGACATCGGGCGGGAACGGTTCGACAACGACGTCGCGGAGCGTCACCACGCCAAACGTGCTGGCCGTTGGGAAGGCGGGCAATCCGTCCTGGCCCAGTAACAGCGGGGCTATGTAGGCGTGCACCTCATCGATCAGCCCTTCTTCGAACAGTGAGCCAAGGACGGTCGGCCCTCCTTCAACAATCACGGACATCACCGCCCGCTGTGCCAGCGCCTGGAACAACTGGTCGAAATTGACTCCTCTCTCGTGCCGTTCGAGTGCTACGACAGTCGCGCCGGTAGCGGCGATTGCCGCACGCCAGGCTCCGTCGGAGCTTGCCGTACCGACGATGCAGCCCGGCCCGAGGACCCTTGCGGATGGTGGGATACGGCCGCGGCCATCGACGACGATACGAACGGGCTGGCGGGCCGCTTCGACCCCGTCGATCCTCGCCGTGAGCGCGGGATCATCAGCGATGACTGTGCCACTACCCACGAGCACGGCATCGACCCACGCTCGATCACGATGGGCTCGTTCGCGGGCGGCCGCACCGGTGAGCCAGCGGATCCCCCGCGCGGGAGCCCCGGCCTTTCCGTCGAGGCTAACCGCGGATTTCGCAATGACGTACGGCCTGCCAGTCTCCCTGAACTTGAGGTAGGGCCGGAGAAGAGTAGTTATGTCGTGATGACCGTCACCGACCTCAACGTCTATTCCACGTTCCCTGAGGTAAGCGACGCCCTGCCCCCGGACGGGAGAGTGCGGGTCTTCGAGACCGACGACGACCTTTGTGACACCCGCTTCGAGGATGGCTTCGACGCACGGAGGCGTCCGTTTGCCGGGGAATGCCATGCATGGTTCGAGGGTGGTGTAGAGCGTGGCGCCGCGTGCGTTGACGTTGGCGAGCGCGGCCGCTTCCGCGTGCGGCCCACCATAGGGAGAGGTTGCTCCGACAGACACGATTTCGTCGCCGCGGACGAGTACCGCGCCCACCCACGGGTTCGGGCTGGTACGGCCCCTGGCCGCGGAAGCCGCTTCCATGGCGCGACGCATGTGTGGCGAAGGTTCGCTCATGGCTCAAGAGTAGAGGACATCGCCGCTCGACCGCGAGCCACGCTGTCCGCGGTTGCATGAGCCAGCTCCCGGCGATGGTCGCGAACCGGCTCGGCTGCTATAGATTGGCCAGGTGCCCGGCACGAATCACCGTGAACCTGGGCCTCGCGAGTTCGCAGGCGGAGGGCGATTAGGACAAGAAAACGACGACTTTCGTGCCATCGCACAGAATGGCGCTCAGGTGATCGTGTAGGTACAGAGCGAATCGCCAGCCAGACGATGCGCCGTTCGCTCGATTGATTCGGCGGAAAGAACGGTCTTCATTGCCCGGCATTCAACTTCACAGATGCCGGGGTGGTTCTTCGCCACATTCAGAAGCGGGCAATGGCGCAGCGTCAATCGTGCCGAGCCGTTTTCGAGAGTCTCAAGGTTGGGGAAGTATCCGTAACTTTCGACGAACTGAACCAGCTCAACGAGTCGCTCGGGCGCGTTCGTGGCGGTTACGTGTTTTTTCGCGAGCTCTACCTGCGCCTGGAGCAGGCGATCGAGAACCCGTTCAGAAAAGGCGGGAGCCTCGGCGGCAATTGCACCAAATAGCTCGTTGGCCATGAGTGCGTACTGCTGAGGGAAAATCTCCTCGCCGTGGCTGGTGAGCCGAAACACATGGCGGGGGCGGCCGGGGCCGTCGCGCAGGCGCATATAGGTGACGAGGCCCTTTGCCTCAAGCGCGAGCAAGTGCTGGCGAACCGCGCCGGGTGAGAGGTAGGTCTCCCGGGAGAGCTCGTCGGTGGACGCTTCACCCTGGTTCTTGATGGCGACCAGAAGCAGTTGCCGGGTCGCGCTCAGAAACTCAAGGCTTCCCATGGCAGACTTTTCACCGACCATGCTATGGATGATACCCCCGGCGACACAATGCGCGACACGAAAACGACTCGATGCGGGGCGTTCGCAGGTTCTCGGACGACAGTATGAACCGATTGGGCCCGGCTCAGCCGACGGTGATCATTCGCTGACGGAAATCAAGAGTGAGCCGAGTATCTCGAAAGAAGTCGAGGCCGAGGAGGCCGTCGAGTCGCAGTTGCGGAGGCAAATCCGCGACCAGAACGCCAAACTGGCGATGTGTGAGTCCAAGCGCGCCCAGGCGATCAAGACTACCGGTGAGCACGGGGTCGCGACGAGACGCGGTCCAAATTCCGCCACCCGGCTGGAGGGGCATTTGAATCTGCTGAGCGACGGTGAGCGAGAGCAACGTCCGTTCGGCACCGGTATCGAGGATGAACTGACACACTCGATCTTGGCCACCGAGTTCGAGTCGTGTTGTAACCCAGATCGGTCCTCTTCGAGCCAATGGATAAGTCACAAGATGACTACTGTGCCTTCGGGTATGCGTTCGCCTATGTACCAAACTGTGTAGAACTTCAGACAATTTCTCGTGGCTTCAAGCTCCGCCTGATCGCGGTCGATGCCGTGGTAGACAACACGGCCACCGGTGATGTCCAGTTCGTCGGTGAGTTGGGGCTGGTCGATCACGACCCACTCATCGGGGAAGCGCTCTTCGATTTCGGCCCAGGTGAGCATCTCGTCCATGCATTCAGTATAGCCCGGCCGCCTGTCAGCTCGTGAGCATCTTCAAGGCGTATTCCATGTTCGATTGCATCGACGGTTTGATGTCTTCCCAATGGGGGTCATCGCGCTTGCCACGCCGGTGGAGCATCAGATTGAAGCCGCTGATGATGCCGAACTTGTACATCGCCAACGCCTTGAACCAGTTGAGATTGCCTTCGACAGGGCCATAAGCCTCGCGATACCACGCTTCAAGTTCGTGTCCGTGGGGCATGCGGCCGGCTTGCTGGTGTGCCCATGCCTCGGGGTCGCTGAACGCGCAAATCCAGCCCACGTCGTTCAACGTCGGGCCGATGCCGCAGAGCTCCCAGTCAATGACGGCGAGCAACTCGGCTTTCGCGGAGTAAAGCAGGTTCGACCACTGAAAGTCGCCGTGCTGGATGCCGATTCGGGCATCGTGCGGGATGTTTTCGAGGAGTAACTGCTTGACTCGCGGCTGGAGGGCGAGCAGCTCCGGCTCGGCCGCTCGCTCGTAGAAGCGGTCCCAGCGTGTGACGTCGAATTCGTAACCCCAGTACTCGCCGAGGTAGGGCACCTTCGCCGGGTCCACCTTGTGGATGCCCGCGAGGGCGGTCATCGCGTCCTTCGCCATATCCCGAAGCTGAGCGCTGCTGAACTGCAGCGGCCATTCGTCCTTAAGCGTGTCGCCTTCGAGGCGTGGCTGGACGAAATAGGGGACGCCAAACCACTCCTCTTCGGTCCCAGCCCAGAGGATGGGCGCATGAGGGACGTTGGTGTCGCCCATTGCCCGGATTGCCGCCACCTGGCGCATGACATCGGCCGTGCCTTCGTGCTTCACGCCGGGCGGTGGCAGGCGGAGGAAATAACTCGTGCGGAGGCCGTCGGAGAGAACGTCGAAGAAGTAGGAAAACCCGGCGTGACCGGGGCCCTTGGCGATGTTTTCAACGGAAGCCCGCGGGTCATCGAGCTTCGCACGCGCAAATGGCGTTAACCGTTGAGTGAGGTCTTCAAGTTCCATGGTGACCCTCCGCAAAGACGTCGAGGCGGCGGGTTCGTGCCCACCGCCTCGCAATCGACTGTTCATAGACTTCAGCGACTACTGGACGCCGAAGTCCCATTTGTTGCCTGCCTTGAAGCTCTGCAAGATGCGGCGGGAGACCACCATTCGATGGCTCTCGTCCGGTCCGTCATAAATGCGAGCGGCGCGGGCGTTGCGGTACATGGATTCAAGTGGCGTATCGCCCGAGACGCCACGGGCGCCGTGTACCTGGATGGCACGGTCGATGACGTCGTGGAGGACCTTCGCGCCGAAGAACTTGATTGCGGAGATTTCGACGCGAGCCTCGTCGCCTGCGTCGATCTTCTTGCCGGCGGCCAAAGTGAGGGCCCGAGCGGCCTGGATTTCGACGTAGCTGTCGGCGATCCAATTCTGGACGGTCTGCTTTTCGGAGAGCGTCGAGCCATAGACCTCGCGGGTGAGCGAGTATTCGACCATGAGTTCGAAGGCTCGCTGCATCTGGCCGAGCCAACGCATGCAGTGGTGGATGCGCCCAGGGCCGAGGCGCTTCTGGGCGATGCGGAAGCCGCCGCCGGCTTCGCCGAGGACGTTCGTAAGCGGTACGCGCACGTCTGTGTAGCGTATTTCGGCGTGCGAACCTTCGGTTTCGCCCATCACGGGCACGGGACGAATGATTTCGAAGCCGGGGGTGTTGGTGGGGACAACGATTTGGCTCATGCGGCGATGCGGGGGCTGGTCGAGTTCGCTGGCGCACATGACGATGGCGAAGGTGGCGCCTTCGCCCTGGCTGGTGAACCACTTGTGGCCGTTGATCACCCATTCATCGCCGTCGCGGCGGGCTGTGGTCTGGAGGTTGGTGGGGTCCGCGCCGGAGACTTCGGGCTCGGTCATGGAGTAGCAGGAGTAGATGTCGCCGTTGACCAGGGGCTTCATGTACTTGTCCTGGAGTTCCTTGTTTCCGAACTGCCAGAGGATTTCGGCGTTGCCGGAATCGGGCGCCTGGGAACCGAAGGCCATTGGAGCGATCGGGCTGCGTCCGAGGATTTCGTTCATATACACGTAGGGCATGAAGCCGATGCCCATGCCTCCGGCTTCGGTCGGAAGGTGTGGGGCCCACATGCCCATGGCCTTGGTCTTGGCCTGGAGTTCCTTCATTTTCGCGACGCCAGCCGTGCTTCGACGCGGGCTGTTGGCGTGGAAGAAGCCCTCGTTCGGGTAAATGTGCTCGTCCATGAAGGTTTTCACCCTCTGGCGGAGATCATCGATTTCGGCTTCGGAAAGCTTGCGGTCAGTTCCGTGTGCATGGGACGGAGCGGTCATGTGGTGATTCCTTGAGTATTGGATTTTCGGCCTTGGCACTGTACCGCGTAGGAGAAGGCGGTGCCACTAACCGAGTGCCGAGTGGAGATTTGGGCGGGGCAGTCATGCCCTGCGTGCGCGATTTGCGCGACAGGCCGCCGATGTCGGACTACGGCTGGCAACACGCCCGACGAATTTTGCTCAGCGGCGGTGCCGAGTCGACCCACGCGGGCCATGACTGGCCCGCGTCAACGAGGTGAGGCGCATAGACGGCCACCCGCGGTGGCGCTCCTTCCACGCGGGTTATGACTGGCCCGCCACAATCCGGGGTGCGGTGCAAAGCCGCCACTAACTCGCTTCAAGTTCTTCACCGGCGTGGTAGTGGTGGGCGTGGTGATGGCCTCGACGGCGAGCCCGGTAACCGCTCAGCAGCCCGTGATTCGGGGCGATGACCAGGCAAACGAGGAATACCGCGGTTGCGGTCAGGACGATGGTGGCTCCGGCCGCGGTTGCGGCGTGGTAGGACACGAACAAGCCGGCGATGCCGCTGCCAACGGCAATGGTCACGCTCGCCACCATCATTCTTCCAAGACGGTCCGTGAGCAGCCGGGCGGATGCCGGCGGCGTAACGACAAGCGCGAGGATGAGGATGTTCCCGACGGTCTGAAGGCTGACGACGATCGTGGCCGAGACGAGCAACAGC
>JANPDX010000100.1:0-4845 GCA_031431695.1 Dehalococcoidia bacterium | reverse complement strand
GCGAAAATGCGCCATTCTGAACAGCCGACGGACCGGGCGGCCTCCACGTAGGCCTGGTTGCGTTCGATGATGGTCGCGCCGCGAAGGACACGATTCCCGCCGAAGAGCGCGCCAATGCCGATGGAGATGATGATCGTCTTCAAGTTCGGGCCAAACGCCGTGCGCAGCATCAGATAGAGCACAAGGCCTGGAAAGGCAGCGAAGGCCTCGCCGGAACGCTGCACGATGTAATCGACCCAGCGCCCGAAATAGCCGCCGAGGATGCCAAGGAATGCCCCCGAACCGGCCCCCAGGAACACTGCCCAGAAGGCGATGACGAACGAGATGTGCGCACCAGACATGATCCGGCTGAAGACATCCTGGCCGAGCTGGTTTAGCCCAAACGGATGGGCCAAAGAAGGCCCAGCGAGTGGCGTGCCTACGCTCAGTTCGTCGGCGGAGTACGGGGCCAGCCGGTCGCCAAACAGGCCGAGAATGACAAAAACGACGAGGACGACGAGGCCAAACACCCCGGCTGGATGCTGAACCGCGAGTCTTCCCATGCGCCGAGGCCAACTCGGCCGGCTCGGCACGTATCCCCAGTCGAAAATGCCCGGCGTAGCAGCGTTCGTTGCCATCAGGAGTACTTCACGCGCGGGTCGATAACGGCGTACGAGAGGTCGATAATCAGGTTCATGGTGACGACCACGCAGGCGCTATAGAGGACAAGAAACTGGACGACGGGGAAGTCGGATGTGATCGCGGAGACCAGGAAGAACTGCCCGAGGCCGTTGATCGAGAACACTTGCTCAAGGATGAGCGAGCCGAAGAACAGCGCCGTCACCTGGCCGCCGAGCAGAGTGACGATGGGGATCAGCGAGTTGCGAAGCCCGTGCTTGACAACGACATCGCGGCCGGCGAGGCCCTTGGCACGCGCCGTGCGCATGTAGTCCTGGCGGAAGACTTCGAGCAGCGTGGAGCGGGTGAGGCGCATCATCCCCGCCGCGCCGCCCAGGCCGAGCAGGATCGTCGGCGGGAGATAGAGGCGAAGGTTCGTCCATGGATCGGCAAAGAATGAGACGTGGCCACCTACGGGGGGAGAATAGTTCCACAGGATGGAAGGCAAAATGATCAACAAGATGAGCAGGAAGAAATCCGGAATGGACTGCCCGAAAACGGCGCCCCCTCGCAGCATGTAGTCAGTGATGGAGTTCTGTTTGACCGCGGTGATGACGCCGAATGCGAGGCCGAAAACCGTACTGAAGCCTACCGAGAGGACGAGGATCTCCAAGTTGACCGGCCACCGCCGCTGAATCTCTGGCCAGACCGGTTGGTTACTGCGGAACGTGTCCCCGAGGTCTCCCCTCACAACCTGGCCGAGCCAGACGACGAACTGTTCGAGGACGGGCTTATCCAGGCCGAGGTCGGCCCGGATCTCGTCCTCCTGCTCCTGGGTGGTGTTCTGGTTGGTGTACTGGAGCACGGGGTCCGCCGCGAACGGAAGCCGCAGCGTGAAGAACGTGATAAGCGAAACCACCACCACAATGAGTGGCAGATAGGCCATCCGGCGCATGGCGTACTGGCGCATCCTCGGCGTCAGCCCTTATCGATGTAGTTTTTGCCGTTGAAGAGTCCGTAGCTCCCGCGGCCCACAACCCGGCCCTTTACATAGCCCCACGTCGCATCGTTGGTAATCGCGATGAAGGTGGGGATGAACGGCGCGGCCTTCTCATAGGCTTTCTTCTGGAGTTCCTGGATGGCGACTCGGCGTTCCTTGTCATCCAGGATCGTCTTTTGCTTGGTCACCAGGGCGTCGAGTTCGTCGTCGATGAATCCGGCCCAGTTTGGGCGGCCGCCGATCGTCTTGCCATAGGCGCCGATATAGGAACTCGGGTCGTCGTACTGAAGTGTTGGGTACGAAATGAAGCCGTCGTAGTCGGAGCCGTAGAGCGACTGGGAGAGCCACTTTCCGAAATCTTCACCGACGAGTTTGATTTTGATGCCGAGATTCTTTTCGAGCTGGGACTTGGCGATCTGGGCGAACTGTTGGAATCTGTCGCCCGGGACGATGTACTTGAGCTGGTATTCCTTATTCACATCGAAGGTAGTCGCTGCGAGCAGTTTTTTCGCCTCGGCGAGGTCTGTCTTGCCGTAGGTGGCTTCGATTTCGGCGGCAGTGATTCCTTCACCGAAGGCCGGGGGAACGGGGCCGCTGAGCTTGCCCTCGCCGAAGTTCATGAGGTTGATCATTTCCTTGCGGTCGAGCGCAAGGTAGATGGCTTTGCGGACACGGGCATCGGCAAATTGGCCGTCGGCGCGTGTCTGTAGCAAGAGGACGGCCCGGGAGTCCACCGTGTCGATAACGATGCTCTTGCCGTGCTTCTTTTCCACGTCTTCGCGCTCGAGTTTGTTGCTCAGAGTAACGCCATCGATTTCCTGGGCCGAGAAAGCGGCCAGCGCGGCGGCCTGTTCCTGGATCAGCTTGTAGTTAATCCCGGCGAGGTAGGGCTCGCCCTTGATCCGCCACTTCTCGTTCCGCTTGATTTTGAAGTTGGCGCCGTTTTCGTGGCTGACGAACTGGTAGCGACCGCTGCCTACCAGGTCCTTGTCCATGAAGGTTGGGTCCTTGGCGATTTCTTCGGGGAGAATCGAGCTGCCGAGCGGGCTTCCGCCGTTGGTCGAACTAAATGTCCAGGCATCGACCGCCTTGAGGACGAAGTTGCAGGTCTTGTCGTCGGGCGTCTCGATGCGGTCGAAGACCTGGGACCACCAGGAGCTGTTGGAAATCTTGGTCTGTTTGGCAGCGGATTCGAAACTGGCCTTGACATCCGAGGCCTTAATAGCGCGCCCATTTGCCGGCGCCTTGTCGTGGAAAACCGAGTCCTGCAACTTCACCGTGAAGTGCAACGGGTCCTGCTGTTCGATGCTGGCGGCGAGGAAGTTCTCGCGGACGCCGGTATCGAGCGGGGTATACCAGAGGTGGTCGAAAATCGTGAAGCCCCAGAGCAGGCCGCTATCGAGGCCCGAATATGGGTTGATCGAGGCGAAAATGGCGCCCTGGCGAGCTTTGAGGGTGCCGTCCTTCTTAATGACCTCGCCCGACGTGGTCGGGGTCGGAGCGGTCGCGGTGCCCGGGGCGACTCCTGCCTGGGTGGCGTCTGTCTTGCCGCCTCCAGCGTCATCGTCGTCGCCGCAGCCCGCGAGAGCCCAGGCGCTGGCGCCCAGGGCTGTTGTGCCCGCCGCTCCAAGGACTCCTCGTCTTCGCATGCGCCTGTTCCAGTAGTTCTCGCGTTCCATGGTGCTTCCCCTTCGTGTGCGAACCCGGCTCGGATTGCTGCGTGTATACGCTGGAAGCGCCGGGCGCGTCAATACTTACTATTGGTATGGAGGATGGAGCCGATGGCCGTTGGCGCATAGTCACCGGCGTTGGCGGCATGTGCGGGGCGCACCGCCCTGGTCAGTGCGCCGTCCCGGGACGGACGGCGCAGATTCGGTTGGCCTTCTGAACGACGAGAGAAACGGGGCATGTGGAAGGCGTCCGCCGCTGTTTCATCGGGCGTGCGCTGGCTATTGGCCCTTACTGGACTCCAGCCGGTCGTTTGCCGCGCCTCTGGCCGTTTGTTAGTCTGCCACCGTCCTTTCACGCAACGGACGAATCCATATCACAAGCGGGGTGGCCCATGCCCAGGCGGCTTGCGGTCTCTGTTGGTTTCACGGGAAACCCGGAACAAAACAAAGAAGTCATCAATCGGATCAAAGTGGCTGAGGAAGTCGGGGTCGAAGCTGTCTTCACTGCCGAAACGTGGGGCCGCGACCAGTTCTCACTGCTCACTCAGATCGCGCTACAGACCAGCACGATCAAGTTGGGGACCGGGATTGCGCCGGTGTTTGGCCGCTCGCCAGGGGTGCTCGCGATGACCGCGGCGACGCTCGACGAGCTTTCGGGAGGGCGCGTGATCCTTGGCCTCGGGACGTCCGGCGACCGCGTCATCGAGCACTGGCACGGCGAGAAGTTCTCGAAGCCGATCCAGCGCACCAAGGAGTATGCCGAGATCATCAATATGATCGTGAGCGGCGAGAAACTGCTGTACGACGGCGAGATTTTCAAACTGCAGCGCGGTTTCCGGCTGCTCTTCGAGACCCCTCGCAAGCACATCCCGATCTACATCGCTTCGATTTCGCCGAAGAGCATGCAATCGCTGGCGACGGTGGCCGACGGATGGATGCCCATCTATTGGCCGAAGTCGAAGTTCATGGACGGCAAGAAGGCGATCAGCGAAGCGGCGAAGGCGGCCGGCCGGGCCGGTGACGCCGTCGAATGCGTTGCCTCGCTTACCGTCGTCATCAACCCCGACGAACAGAAGGCGAAGATGCAGGCCGCCGGGCCGATTTCGTGGTACGTCACGAACATGGGCGATTTTTACCACCAGATGCTCACGCGCAACGGCTTCGGTGAAGAAGTTGCGGCGATGCGGAAGGTGGGCGAAACGCACAAGCCGCCGCCATTTGGCACCAACCCCGAACTGATAGCCGCCATGGGCGACAGGATGCTTGAGGAAACGGCTATCTGGGGTGACCTTGAGACCGTCGCGGCGGGCATCGAAGAGCGGCGCCAGTTGGGCGTTGATCTGCCGAGCATCAGCATGCCCCAGGGGCCGCTCGACCAGGTCGAACGGATCCTCGGGACGCTCGTTTCGTAGGCCCTGGGCCAACCCGCCAGAGACCGAAGTCCCCGGCATGTCCGGGGGCTTCTTGTTTCTCGACCGGAGTTTACACGCCCAGCGCGCGTGCGACGGTCTCCAGCCCTTCGAGTGCTTCCTCTGTCGAGCGGACCACGATGTCGGCCAATTCTAGGATTTCAGGAGG
>JANPDX010000099.1:0-2651 GCA_031431695.1 Dehalococcoidia bacterium | reverse complement strand
CCGGGTGGGTCCTGCGTCCCGAACCCCACGAAGCCGGCGAGCCCTTCGGGGCCAGGACTCAAGACATAGGTTCGCCCGAACACGCTTGCGTACCCCGCCACCGCGTTGGTGGCGCTCACAAGCAGGGCGCCGCCCTGGTACGGCTGGAACTGAGAGACAAGGACATCCGGGTAAAACCCATCGATGGAGATTCCGGGAGTTCTGATCTGATAGAGCAGTTCGGGTAGTTCAACGGGCTCTTCGCCCATCGCCACGCGAGACGAGCCACGCCCAAGAGACGCTACAACGAATCCGGCGGATGCACCTGCGAGGAACCGGCGCCGAGTCAGCATGCAGTCAACGTAGATCGCCCGGATCTCCCGGTCATCCCACTTTGTGTAAAACCGGCGTTACACGCCGCGCAGAGCTCGCCTTGCCGCATCACGGGCCGCGTCCACCACGGCAAGGGTGCGCGTCGGGTCTGGGACACCGTCGAGGATGAAATTTGCGACTTCGCCCGCGGTCTGGCAGCGGACATCGCCAAAATTCAGAATCGTATGCAGGAACCCGGAGCGCACCACGCGGATGTCTTCGACATCGACGAGATCGGCCGAAGCCATCTGGTGGTGAAACCAATGGCGGCGAATGGAATCGACCAAACGCTGGTTGGTAATTGCCCAGATATCGTTCTGGTAGCGGTACCAGTGAAAGTAGCCGCGTACGCCCCAGTAGCCCGCCCAGAGGAGCAATGCCAGGCCGGTGCCCTTCCCGGCGACACCATCGAACCCGAACGTCGTGAGCACGAGCACGATCGCCCCAACCGTCCCCACCATCCCGGCGAACACGATGAGCGCGAGCTGGGAGTAAAAGTAGATCCAATGCCGCCGCGCGAAAAGCAACACCGTCTCATCCGATTGGAGTTCGAAGGGCAGCTTCATTTTCGCGGATGGCGCCGGGGATTGAGGCAGGTGAGGCAGGTGAGGCATGTCTGTCATTGCGCCACCTTAGCCACCGAAGCCCGCGCCCTGCAGGGGCGACCGCGCCTCGGCGCGCATGCGCTTCAACAAACGGTTAGAAACCAACCTGGCGGCGGGATGCGTGCCGCCATTGTGCTCGGTCGCCTGGAGCCACGCCGCCGCTCGCCGCTCGGCCTCGCCCGGATCGTCGAGCTCCTTGCAGTCGATCCGTTCTGTGTTGATATCGATGGTGATCGTGTCGCCGTCCTCGATCAGGGCGATCGGTCCGCCGACGATGGCCTCGGGCGACACGTGCCCGATCACGAGGCCCACTGAACCGCCCGAGAAGCGGCCATCGGTCATCAACGCGATCGTAATCCCCTTTTGACGGCACAACGTCGTGATCTTCGAGGTCGGGTCGAGCATTTCCGGCATGCCAGGCGCTCCCCGGGGCCCTTCGTAGCGGACTACGACCATGTCGCGGTCAGCAAATGAATCCGGCGCTTCGTCCAGCTTTTGGATGAGCGTCGCCTCGCTGTTGAAGATGCGCGCGCGCCCAATGAACTTCCCGTCCTCAAGGCCACCTTCCACGCCCGCGACTTTGATCACCGCGCCGCCTCCGGGGGCGAGGTTGCCGTGCAGCAAACGCAGGCCACCCTGGGGCTTGTAGGGCGAACGGACCGAATGCAGCACATCCTCGTCCGGTGCCTGTGGTGCGAGCCGATCCACCTGTTCCGCGAGCGTCTCTCCCGTGCATGTCAGGCAGCTCCCATCCAGAAACCCACTGTCGAGCAAATCCTTGACGACTACCTGGAGCCCGCCCTTGGCGTCGACGTCCTCCATGTAGAAACGGCCGAACGGCCGAACGTCGGCGACCACTGGTACGCGCCGCGAGAGTTCGTTGAACTCGGCCTCCGTGATCACGTCGCGCCAGAGGTCGATGCCGGCTGCTCGCGCAATCTCCACGCTATGGAGCACGACGTTCGTCGATCCGCCGAGCGCAATCGCGACAGTCAGCGCGTTGTGCAACGAGGCGGGCGTCACAATGTCTCGCGGCGTGATGCCTCGCTCGGTCATCGTGGTCAAGCAGTCAACGAGCTGAGCAGGGAACTCCTCGAGGCGCCGCGGGTCTTCGGCAGTCGGCGCCACCATATGCAGAGGCTCCATGCCGAGCACCGCGATGAACGACTGCATCGTGTTGTAGGTGTACATGGCCGCACAGCTCCCGTAGCCGGGACAGCCATTCATCGCGTAGCGCGTGCGCGTCTCATCATTGGGATCGCCCGCGATCTGGAAGGCCGAGACGAGGTCGATTCGCTCGCCCGTCTCAGGGTCGATTCCGGGAGTGATGGAGCCATCTGAGACGAGCACCGCGGGCGCGTTGTGTTCCAGCACCGCGGCGAGCGTACCGACTGGCGGCTTGTCGCACGCGACGACCGCGATTACGCCCTTCATGTCGTTCGCGCTCACATGCAAGGAGACGGAGTCGTGCACGATCTCGCGGCCGATGAGCGAGTACCGCATACGCTCGGTGCCGTTCAACTGCCCGTCAGACACGCCGATCGTGTACGCCGGTGCGATGAGCCGTATCGCCAGGTCATCGTTCGCGATCCGATCGGCCAGCGCCTTTTGGATCGCCTCGACTTTCCTGGTGACCCCGATGTAGCACTGGCTGTCGCCGAGATTGCCGACGACACCCCAGACCGGGTCGTGAAT
>JANPDX010000098.1:0-5651 GCA_031431695.1 Dehalococcoidia bacterium | reverse complement strand
GGAGGCGGGTCGTGTCGCTGGCCTGTGCCTTTCGTCGGAACCGGGTGATGCCGGCGTAGTGGCACTCCTGCAAGAACAGCGCGAGGTTATCGCCCTGCGGCGGGTGGGGCTCGCAGCCCTCGAATCGGAGATACGCGACCTTCAGGCGACGATTGAGAGCACGGCGCCACACGCGCGCGAGCCGCGGCCGGGGCCAGTCAGCGTGCTCTTCCTTTGCAACTCAAATTCGGGTCGCAGCCAGATCGGCGAAGCGCTCCTCCAGCGGCTCGGCGGCGATGAATTCAGCGTGTTTTCGGCCGGGGCGCGGCCAGGGCCGGTCAGCCCGCTTGCGCTCACGGCGCTTGAAGAAGCCGGGATCGACTGGAGTGATGCTCGCTCGCGGCCAGTGGACCAGGTGCTTGGACGCGCCTATGACTACGTGATCACGCTGGCGGATTCGATGCGCGAAACTTGCGCGTCGTTGCCCGGCAGGCACAGTACGCTGCATTGGAACCTGGCCGACCCCGGCGAGGTGGCCGGGACCGATGACGTTCGCCTCGCTGCTTATCGGCGCGTGCGCGACGACCTGGCGCTCCGGCTGCGGCCGTTCATCGAACTCGCGCTGCTGACAGCGCGCAACCAGCGAATACCACTCGAGGAGGAAAGAAATGGATGAGGTTGTACAGGTTCGATACATGGTCAGCGACGTGGCTGCCGCGAGGGCGTTCTACACGGAGCATCTCGGATTCACCGTGCAGATGGATGCGGCGCCAGCGTTCGCTTCGGTTCGGCGCGGGGCGCTGCTGTTGTTGCTGGCAGGGCCGCTGAGTTCCGCCGGGCGGCCGATGCCCGATGGCCGTGTGCCCGGCCCGGGCGGCTGGAATCGCATCCACCTGATCGTCGAGGACCTGGCAGCGGAAGTTGCCCGGCTGAGGTCGGAGGGGTGCAGCTTCCGGAATGAAATCCTTACCGGTCCGGGCGGCTCGCAGATATTGCTGGAGGACCCGTCCGGGAACGTCGTCGAGTTGTTCCAACCGGCCGCGCCGCGAGGATAGTCGCGGAGACAACTTGAGTTCGGGGGACGGTTCTGATGCGCGCATTGCACCCACATCCCCCGGCCCCTTCTCCCAAGCTTGGGAGAAGGGGAGTGCAGCAACGCGGCTCACACCCGTAACTGAGCTGCCTCAAGAGTAGCCCGCGCTAACGCGCGGCAGCCCAGCGCTCGGAAACTTGCCTCAAAAAGGTTGCGGCGTTAGCCATCGCCATCTCGGCGTCCGGCTCGACGGCAGTGATTGTGGAGACGTCGATTGCCTCCGGAGCTTCGCTCCGACCAGCGAACACGGCGACTGGCTTGTTCATCTCGCGGGCCATGGCGATCACTCGTCCGGTTACCTTGCCCTGAAGCGATTGGCTATCGAAAGAGCCTTCGCCGGTAACCACCAGGTCTGCCGCTGCCATCCGTCCCCGAAGCCCGGCCGCCTCGGCCACGACGTCGAATCCGCTTTCGATTTGCGCCCCAAGGAACGCGACGAGCCCCGCCGCAAGCCCTCCGGCCGCGCCGCCACCGGGAAGATTCGCGACATCGACGCCGAAGTGACGACGGAGCACCTGAGCGAAGCGGAAGTGGGCTGCATCGAGCTGGTCAACCTGCGCCGGGGTGGCGCCCTTCTGAGGGCCATACACGCGGGCTGCCCCGTTCGTGCCGCAGAACGGGCTCGTCACGTCCGTTGCGACGACGAGGTCGATCCCGTCGAGAATGGGCGGCCGCGTCCAGGTGATCTGTTCCAGGTTGCCGAGCGCGCCACCGCCCGGCGGAAGTGGCCGGCCAGCCATATCGGTGAGTCGCGCGCCCATCGCCCTGGCCATGCCTTCGCCGCCATCGTTCGTCGCGCTGCCGCCCACGCCGATGATGATCCGCGGTGGTCCTTGCGCCGCCGCGTCCAGGATGAGTTCGCCGACCCCAAACGTGTCGGCCCCGAGCGGGTCGTATTCGTGCGGCTTCACGTGAAGGAGGCCGTTTGCCTGGGCCGCTTCGATGATGATCTCACCGGTCGCGCGCAGCCGGATGTAGCGGGCCAGCACGCGACGGCCCAACGCGTCGTGGACTACCACTGCCATCGTGTCCGCCTTGACGGCCCGGCGCATCGCGTCGAGAAGCCCGGGGCCACCATCCGACATTGGCAGGTTGTCGAACTTCCAATCGGGGTGCGCCGCCCGCAGGCCGGAGGCGATGGCTATCGCGGCTTCGTCAGCACCGAGGCTGCCTTTGAACTCCTGCGGAGCGATCAGTACACGCATCTCAGAACCCGTCCTGGGAAATCCTCCATAAAGCGATTAGGACGATCGCGATTACGTAGCCGAAGCCAACGTTCCGGATGAACCGGAGCCGTCCGCGCGCCTTGTTGTCGCGGAAGACCACGGCCATCACTCCCGTGATGACGAAAAAGGACAACACCCCGAGCAGAAGAAGGGCCTTCACCTCGATCGGAGATAACAGGACTCCCCTCGCCCGCAGCGTCGGGAGAGGGGTCGGGTGTGAGGGCCCAGCATCAGGCGTCTGCCGTGACGGTGCGCTTCGTAAAGCGCCACGAGCCATCCGTACCCTTCGTGAGTTCATCGTTGTAGATGCCGGTCACCAGGATGCCGGCTGGCGGCTGTTCGCCCGGTGTCAGCCGGTAGAGGGCCAGGTAGCATGTGCCGGTCGCGCCCGAACCGCTGCCGTCGATCATCAGGTTGTTCACCCAGTGGCGAGCCTTCATCCGCGTCGCGAAGGCACCACCGAATCCCGCCAGTGCGTCGGTTCCAGTGAACACGCCCTGGCCGGAGTTGAAGACCCCGTCGGGAGTGAAAGTCGCCGCCCAGTCAGCGCCCTTCCCGAAGTCGATCGAATGGTTGTACTTCGCGTAAAGCTGTTGAATCGCCAGTTGGTCATCGACTGAAAGTGCCATGGGTTTCTCCTCCTCGGCCTTCGGTGTGGGGAACCAACGTCCCGCTTACCGTGCGTGCCGTACGATATGGCAATCCAGCCCCAAGGACACTACGGATGGCACTCCGCGCGCTCGCGCTGCTCCTAGTAGGCATCCCCCTGCTTGCCGCCTGCGACCAGGGTCGCGATTACCCTTCAGATAAGGGTGACGACGAATACGACCTGGCCGCCATGTCGCTCCAGGTTGGTGACATGCCGGTGGACTTCACAATGCAAGAAATCGACGAGCCGTCGTTCGACAACGAGCGCTGGGCCAATGAAGTGTTCGAAAGCGACGATCCCGAAGCCAAGGCGCGCCAACTCGATGCGCAGGGACGCCTGCGGAACCATGTTGCGGCGTTCACGCCCCCCGGCCTCGGGAGGGTCCTTGCGATTACGGCTATGTCCACCCTGTACACAAATGACAAAGCCGCCCAGGAATCCGTCGATCGCTTCGCCTGTGGATTGCCGATAAACGAAAGCGTGCCCCTCGACCCGTTTATCGTGCCGACCGTGGGAGACCAATCGGCCGGGTTCTTCGTCACACAGGACAACGAAGGCGGCCTCACGTTCATCGATACGACGTTCTGCTTTCGCACGGGCCGGATTGTCCATTCGTTCCAGCAGACAAGCCTGCCCGGCGTGGAAGATATCGCCGCCGCGGTGCGCCTCGCCGAGCGCTGGCTTCAACATGTGAACGACGCCTTCGATGCCAAGCCGACGACGACGTCCGACGAAGGCTAACCCGGCCGCTGGCGGATGACGTAAATTGTCCGCCCCTTCGCGCACAGATTGCCGTGCTCGTCGAGGAGTTCGACCTCGGTAACCGCGAGGGTCTTGCCTTTGCGCAGCACGGTTGCCTCGGCCACCACCTTCGATCCCAGGGCTGGGCGCAGGTAGGTGATGTTCAGATCGGCTGTGCCGGCGGGTTGGTCGCCTGGTCCGAATGAAGGGAACATGGCCTCAAGCATCGCGATATCGACCAGAGCGGCCAGCAGGCCGCCATGAACGCTGCCGCCAATACCGCCCAATGTCACGGGACTGGTGGCGAGTGTGACCCGCGCGAACCCCGGTCGTGCCTCATCGAGCGTGAGGCCGAGCTGCCGGTAAAGCGGGAGCGAATTGAAGCGGTGTCGTTGGTCTTCGAGCGATTGGCCTCGTGGGCGTGGATCCATGAGGCGCGATTCTACGCAGCAATCGTCGGAGGCGCGGGCGGCAGCACGCGCTCGGGTCGATTCAGGTGCGGGTCATCGATTGATCGACGGTGCTCGCCCAGAGGTGGTGCTTTCGACGCGTGCCGAATAAGCGAGCGCTTCCGCACTCGCCTCTGACTTCGGTCGCGGTCAATTCAACCGGAAGGTGTCGTCTTCTTCGTCGTCGTCCGCGTCACTGTCGCTGTAGACGCCCGCGGGCGACCCGCGCCATACCGTCACGACGAAGTCCTCGCGGTAGGGATCGGCCGTCATCACGAGTTGCTCGTCGCACGCGTCGATCAACTGCTGGATGCGCTCTTCGTTCGCATCGGCGGTGGTGCAGAGCGTGCCGTACACGTTCGATCCCTGGTAGTGGAGGTCGAAGCGGCCACAGATACCGCCGTCCTCCAGTACCGTGTACGACTCTGAGTGTGGGGTCCGGCATTCACGTTCGAAGCTAATCACAGCGGTCTCACCTGTCCTCTACCTACGATTGTCCATTTGTAACTGGTTAGTTCGCGGAGGCCCATTGGCCCCCGAGCATGCATCTTTTGGGTGGAGATCCCGACTTCGGCCCCAAGCCCAAACTGGCCGCCGTCGGTGAACTGCGTGCTTGCGTTCACATACACCGCGGCGGAGTCCACGGCATCGAGGAATTCCATCGCGTTGGAGTAGTTATCGGTCAGGATGGCGTCGCTGTGGTGGCTGCCGTAATGCTCGATGTGCGCGACGGCCTCATCCATCGAATCCACGATCTTCACACCGACGCGAAGGGCGAGATGCTCGATCGTCCAGGTCGCTTCGGTGGCGCTTTCCACGCCTTTTGTCCCGCAAGCCGTGAGTATGCCGCTGGCTCGCGGGTCGGCGATGAATGTGACCATTGAGCCCCACAGCTTGGAGAGTGCGCCCAGGAAGGCCGGGGCAATTGCTTCATGGACGAGCAAGGTATCGACGGCGTTGCAGATGCTGTAGCGGCGTGTCTTCGCGTTATCAACGACCCGGACCGCCTGGTCGAGCTCGACCACTGAGTCGACATAAATCTGGACAATGGCGTCACCGTGGGCGACTACAGGCATCGTCGCCTTTCGCCGGACGTAGGCGATGAGCTCTGCTCCGCCACGAGGGATGATGAGGTCGATGACGTCGCTCATCTCAAGCAGTTCATCGACGTGCGCTCGGTCAGGGTCGCTAACCACCCGCACTGCATCGCTCGGGACGCCGGTGCCCGCAAGGGCCTTCTGGATGAGTGCCCCGAGGGCTGAGTTGCTGTGCCGCGCTTCCTTGCCGCCGCGAAGGATCGCCGCGTTGCCGCTTTTCAGGCATAGCACGGCGATATCGACCGTGACGTTCGGGCGAGATTCGTAAATACACGCGACCACTCCGAGCGGCACTCTGCGCCGCCCAATGAGCAGGCCATTCGGTAACGTGCGTGAGTCGAACACTTCGCCGACCGGGTCGTCCAGGCGCATGACGTTGCGCGTGTCGGCGGCGATGCCGCGAAGGCGTTCCGGAGT
>JANPDX010000097.1:0-1998 GCA_031431695.1 Dehalococcoidia bacterium | reverse complement strand
CGATGCCAGCGGATGAGCGCGTCCGTGATGGCGTCCTCGAGGCCGTGCCCGAGGTGCAGTTCACCAGTGACGTTCGGAGGTGGCATCACTATGGTGTAGGGCTCGCGGTCCAGGTCGACCTTCGGCTGGAAGTACCCGGCCTCTTCCCACATCTGGTAAATGCGGGTCTCTACGCCGGCCGGCTCGTAGGCGGGGGGCAGGTTCGAGCCGGGTGGTGGCGTAGTCATCGTGGTTCCTTTGAGCGCGTTGCGCCGCGTGTGCCGGAATGGCATTCCAGTGTAGCAAGGGAAGTTGGTTGCAGCCGCGACCGCGATTGGGCACGGCACCAGCCAAACCCGGTGTATCCTCCCGCAAAGCCGGGAGGCGCCTATCTTGCGGGCCGGGAGGGCCACTTGAACGAAACCCGCTACCGCGAAGCAGAACGCCGCCTCTGGGAGTCTCTTGGCGCGAAGCCAACCGAGCGGTTCCTGCAACTGCCCCGCACCGGCGGCTCGGTCAGAGTGCAGGAGGTCGGCGAGGGTCCTCCGGTGGTGTTCATGCATGGTGTCTCCAACGCCGGATCGAGTTGGGCGCCCTTGGTCGCCGGGCTCGCCGGGTTCCGGTGCATCCTTCTGGACCGTCCGGGGTGTGGCCTGAGCGAACCGCTTACCCACGGGTTCGAAAACATGGAGAAATTAGACGCGTTCGCTGACACGCTGATCGTGGACGTACTGGACGCCCTCGGGTTGGCGCGCGCTCATGTCGCCTCCACTTCATATGGCGGCTACTTCGCCCTTCGCGCCGCGGCCGTCCACCCGGAACGAATCGACCGAATCGTGGAGTTCGGCTGGATGTTCGGGGCGCCGACCGCGCGCTGGCCGTTCATCATGCGGTTGGGAGCAGTGCCAGTAGTAGGCCGCCTGGCGGCAATGATTCCGCCGAATGAACGCGCGGTGAGGATGATCTTCAAGCAGATTGGCCTTGGCCAGGCGCTTGAGGGCGGGCGCATTTCTCAAGAAGCGATCAACTGGTTCCTGTCGCTGCTTCGCGATACCGGAACAATGCGTAACGAAATCAAAGCAGCTCCGCGTGTCGTCTTTTTGCGGGCGATGAACGACCGCCTCCTGCTGCCCGCGAGTTTGCTGGCTCGGATACAAACACCCGTCCACTTCCTCTGGGGCGAGGAGGATCCCTTCGGCACTCCCGACATCGCCCGCCGGTTCGTCGAACAACTGCCCCAGGCCGAGCTCGAGTTCATGCCGGGCGCGGGCCACGCGGTCTGGATGGACGATCCTGGCTACGCGGCGGCGACAACCACCTTGTTCCTCAATCAGTGACGGTCTCGCTGGCTGTCCCACTGGCCGGTCGGGGGTCCCCCTCAAAGCTCAGTGTCCTCGGAAGTGGTCACGACTACCGCCCAACCTCGAAGTAACTCTCGGTGAGCCAGTCGAGAACCTGCTGGTCGATGTCGGAAGGGGACGTGATGTTGAGACCATGGTAGGTTCGCGAGGTTTTCGTTTTCACGGTGCGAGCGATGCGAGGGTGTTCGCCCACGCGATTCAGGGCGAAGCTGAGGGCGACCCACTTTGCCTTCGGTCTCAACTCAACGAAGTTGCGCTGGCCTTTGAAGAAGATGCCGACATTCACGGGCTCGACGATCACGGGACCGAGCGCCACCAGGTGTCCGCGGACTTGCTCGAAAATTTCGCGCTCGACCGGGGGACGCGCGGCGAAGTACTGACCCTCCGAGAGGGCCGGTGCGCAGACATGCGAACGTTGGCGGGCGAATTCCCGGCCGCAGGCGGGGCAACTCCACGGCTGCATCGTGGAATGTTCGCACAGGGGGGCGAATTAGTGGTACGGGCATGACCGGGAACAGTACGGATTAGCTTGCCCGCAGCAGACGGCGCTGGATTGGGACGGCTGGCCCGGCGAGTTGGTGAAGCTGTGCTACCGGGGCTCGCCACGGGTTGACGTGAACGGACGGCCCCGGATCATCCAGCACCACCCGAATCGCCG
>JANPDX010000096.1:0-2797 GCA_031431695.1 Dehalococcoidia bacterium | reverse complement strand
CGTTCTCATCTATCTGCTGCTGGCGGATCGACGGGTGGAGATCGTGGCCGATCGCGGCATCAACGCCAAGGTCGGCGGGAAAGCGTGGGAGGCGATCTGCCGTGATATGCAGGGCGCGTTCCGCGAGCATCGGTTCGAGGTCGGGGCGCTCGCTGGAATCCGCGCCGTGAGTGAACTCCTGGCGGCGAATTTTCCGCCCCAGGCGGGCAATCCGAACGAGCTGTCGGATCGCCCGGTGATCCTCCGGTAGCCAGAGTCGTAGTCGGTAGGTCGGGTTCGACGGGGGAGGGGCCCTTTCTTCCCTCCTAGCCTGAAGTTCCTGACTTAGCGTAGTCACTTCAGCTAACCAAACCCTCTGATTGAATTGGGAAATTGAAGGTTTAGGTCGTGTTTTCTTGGTTCTTTATGTAGTCACTAAAAGGCATTGCATTTCCGCCGAATTTGCGGCATGATTCCTACATTATGCCCGCCCGAACCGGAACAGCTCACGTCGTCACCACAACGCGTAAGTACAAGGATCGGGTCTACCACACCCACCTCCTGCGTCGCAGCTATCGCGAAGGCGGCGTGGTCAAGAATGAAACCCTGGGCAACCTCTCGCACCTGCCCGATGCATTGATCGAGATCATTCGTCGTTCCCTGCAAGGCGAGAGCTTCGTGCCCTTGGGGCAAGCCTTCGAGGTGACGCGCTCGCTGCCCCATGGCGCGGTCCAGGCGGTGAGCGCGACGATGCAGCGCTTGGGTGTGACATCGCTGATCGCCTCCAAGCCTTGCCGCCAACGAGAGTTGGTCGAGGCAATGATCGCCGCGCGCATCCTCGCTCCGCACACCAAGCTCGCGACCACGCGCTGGTGGCATGCCAGCACACTGGCCGAGGACTACGGGGTGGCCGATGCCGATGAGAACGAGCTCTACGGGGCGATGGACTGGTTGCTCGCGCGCCAGGACACGATCCAGAAGAAACTCGCCGCGCGTCACCTCACTGAAGGCGGCTTGGTGCTCTACGACTTATCCTCGAGCTACTTCGAGGGCACGTGTTGCCCGCTGGCCAAACACGGCTACAGCCGCGATGGCAAGAGGGGGCTGCTGCAGGTCAACTATGGCCTGCTGACCGACGCACGCGGCTGCCCGGTAGCGGTCTCGGTGCACGAGGGCAATGTCGCCGACAGCCAGACCTTGATGCCCGAGGTCAAGCGGCTGCGCGAGGCCTTCGGCATCCAACAGATGGTGATGGTCGGTGACCGCGGCATGATCTCCAGCAAGGCGATCGCCGAACTGCGCGACACCGAGGGCATCGGCTGGATCAGCGCACTCAAGAGCGCGTCGATCCGCGCGCTGCTCGAACAGGGACATCTGCAGCTGGACTTGTTCGATGAGCGCAATTTGCTCGAGCTCAGCTCCCCGGATTATCCTGGCGAGCGTCTGGTGGCGTGCCGCAATCGGGAGCTGGCCAAGCTGCGCGCGCACAAGCGCGAGGATCTCCTCGCCTCGACCGAACGCAATCTCCAAAAGATCAAGCTCCGGGTGGAGGCCGGAAAGTTGACCGGCCAGGATCAGATCGGATTGCGCGTAGGCAAGGTGAACAACCAGTACAAGGTCGCCAAGCACTTCGAGCTGGCGATCGGCGAGAACACCTTCGGCTTCACGCGCATTGAGCAACACATCGCCGCCGAAGCGGCGCTCGACGGCCTCTATATCATTCGCACCTCGGTGAGCCAAGCGCAGATGGATTCGGCCCAATGCGTACGAAACTACAAGTCACTGGCCAACGTCGAGCGCGCGTTCCGCTCGCTCAAAACGATCGATCTAAAGATTCGCCCGATCCACCACCGCACCGCCGATCGGGTACGCGCGCACATCTTCCTGTGCATGCTCGCCTTCTATGTCGAGTGGCACATGCGCGAGGCGTGGCGCGAGCTGATGTTCGCCGATACCGATCAAGCAGCCAAGGCCACGCGCGATCCGGTCGCACCAGCCAAGCGCTCTGAGGCGGCGCTGGAGAAAGTGGCCGAGCACACCCTCTCTGACGGTACCCCCGCGCACAGCTTCTCCACTCTCATGGCCGAGCTCGCCACCATCGTACGTAACACTTGCCGCGCGCCTGCGGCACAGGCCGATGCGCCCACCTTCGCCGTTCTCACCACACCCAACGCCAAGCAACGCCACGCACTCGAATTGATCCAGCAGATCAAGTTGTAGACAGAAACCGGAACCCCGTTCTTATGCCAAGTAACTGTCCCAAAAGAAGATCTCGCGCAGCGCATACTGGAACTTCATGCTAGTCAGGAAAAAATTTGAACCGCGCCGCAGCCTCCACGCAAGCGCGGACACTCACGTTGGGTCAAACCGGCCGACTTCGACAGGTGATAGAGTTCCGTCAGTACGGGCCGTCCGCGCCTCGAAGCGCGACGGTATCGCCTCGGTTGGGACCAAACGATTCATAGCGAGGAGACAAGATGAACGACAACGTTTGCGCACGCGCGTCCAAGACACTTTTCCGGAACATCATCGTGGCCGCAAGCATCTGCCTTGCCGCTCCGGCGATCGCACAAGTCGGCGGCACTTTCAAGATTGGCGTCGCAACGGACATGTCGTCCGCGTACAGCGATCTCTCCGGGAAGGGCTCGGTGATTGCTGCTCAGCTCGCCGTCGAGGACTTCGGCGGAAGCGTGCTCGGGCGGAAGATCGAGATCCTCTCGGCCGATCACCAGATGAAACCGAGCGTCGGCTCCTCGCTCGTGACGGAGTGGTTCGACCGCAGCAATGTGTCGGCCGTCTTTGGCTTGGCCGGCTCGTC
>JANPDX010000095.1:0-17292 GCA_031431695.1 Dehalococcoidia bacterium | reverse complement strand
TGGACTCACCGTGAGGCCGGGGCCGAACGGCTTCGTGGAGTAGGCCGCCCAGTCGGTCGGGAGTTCTTCATCGACGACACCCGCAAAATCGGGGCCGGCAAAGCTCCATGGGCTGACCCCCGTCTCGAAGCCGGGATTCTGGAGTGGCGTCCCGGCAGCGGAGGCACTGAATCGCCCACCGGTCCCGGCAGCGAATGCCAGCGCGAGTATGAGCAGCGTAAGGAGACTGAGGCGCGTGCGGCGGCGAGCGAAGTTCATTAGTGAAGGCCAAACCTATGAGAAGTCGTGCCATGGTAGGGCACAAAGCCCGGTTGCGAATACGGGTACGGGAGGTGAAGTTACGGTTTCAGGCGTTAGAAAGCTGTTTAAGCGGGGTTTTCCTGATTGCTCAGTTCGAGTGCTCGTGCAAGGTCGGCGGCGGCGCCGAGCCGCTCGAAAAGCTCGGCGGCGGACTGGGCGAGGCTTCGCGAGCGCTCCGCATGCTTCGCGGAGTTCGCTCCGGCGGCAAGTTGCGCGAGGGCCAGGTAGGAATGGGCCATTTCGTATGAGGCGCCCAGCCGCCGGGCAATAGCCAGGGAGCGCCGGGCGCGGGCGATGGCCTCACGTACGTCGCCACGAACGACCGCGATACGGGACTCAATCAGGCGCGCTCGAGCTTCGAGGAGAAGCATGCCGAGCGCATTCGCCTCATCGACGGCGCGGGTGCTGGCTGCGGTCGCAGCCTCCAGATCTCCTTCGGCAAGGGCGATTTCGGCCCCCTGGAGAATCCCTTCGGTGGCGAGGCCGCGCGAAACCGCACCGAGGAGTCGCATTCCTTCATCCAGGTGCTCCTTCGCGGCATCCATGTCTTCCAGCTTTAACGCGACCCGCGAAAGGTTGACCAGCGCGAGGCCGGCGGGCACGCGAGGCTGGCCCCGCTGACGGTAGACCTCGATGGTGCGGGTGAAGCAATCGCGAGCTTCTTCGATACGGCCCTGGGCAAGGAGCACCTCACCGAGGTTGAGGCGGCCGATGGCGGCAGCCACTTCGTTGCCGATCTGTTCGGCGGCCTTGATGCACTCAAGGTGGTGGTGGACGGACTGCTCGAAGTCGCCAAGGCCCTGGTAACTCAGGCCGAGATTTCCGTGTCCGGCGAAGATCCGCGGAAGATCGCCCAGCTGTTCGTAGATCACCAGTGCCGCTTCGCGATGAAAGACCGACTGTTTGAGACGGCCGGTTTCGCCGTAGCAGTTCGCCAACACATGGTGAGAATAGGCAATCTGGGATGGCTTGCCTGTGGCGCGGGCCGCGGCCAGGGCCTTCCGGGCCAGTTCGGCCGCTTCCCTGAAACGACCCTTTCGAAATTCAGCGACGCTCCACGAGGAGAAGACATCGGCCCGCAAATCGGCACGGCGGGCCGGCATAACCGCGCGGGCGGATTTGAGCCAGCGCAAGGAACGTTCGTACTGTGAGTTGCGCTCGAACGCGACCGCGACCTTGAGGCGCAATTGGGTCGCGCGGGCCGGTTCATCGAACTCGACCGGGAGGACGATCGGTGACGGCGCCAGGTCCGCCTTCGAACGCTGCAGGTGCGCGGTCCATGCATCAAGCGCGCGGACGTAGGTGGTTGCGGCATCGCCGTACCGTCCAGCGAGCTCGAGGCAATCTCCGATCCGTTCGAGCAACGCGCTGCGCAGCTTGCCAGTGCTCTGGGCGGTCCGCGTGAGTGCCTGGAGGGCAGTGTTGTAGTAGGCGATCGCGGATTCCCAGGCGTATACGCCGCGCGCTTTGTCTCCCGCGAGGGTGGAGTATCGCGCTCCCCTCTTTGCGTCACCGGCCAGGCCCGTGTGGTAAGCCAGCGTCTCGACCACCGCGTTGATGTCACCGGCGTGGCGTTCTTCAAGGATCGACGTGACGTCGCTGTGCAATTCCCGGCGGCGTGCGAAGAGCAAACTGTCGTAGGCAACCTCTTGCTGGAGGGAGTGGCGGAACCGGTAGAGGCTCGCCCCATCGCCGTCGTGAAAGATCACACTGTTGGCGACAAGATCCTGGAGGGCGAGATCGAGTGAGGGGCGATCCTCGGCGGTCACCATTTCCCGGACGATGTCCGCATCGAAGGCTGTGCCGAGAACGGCCGCGAAGCGCGCGATGCGGCGGGCCTGCCGGGGAAGCGAGTCCAGCCGCGCCATAAGGAGGGACTGAAGCCTGTCTGGCACCATGGGATTGGTCCCGGCGTCGTCGCCACCCTGGAGGATGAGTGCGCGCGCTACCTCCTCGATGAAGAGTGGGTTACCGCGGCACTTCTCGGCTATCGCCGCCATCGCCGACGGAGAAAGGGTCACCGAACCAAGGACAGAGGCAAGCAACGCTTCCGCTTCCTCGATGGGTAGTTCAGTGAGTGCGATGGCGGTGACTTCGCCCGGAAGTTCGAGGGTTTCGCGACTGGTAGCGCAGAGGAGGACGGGGACGCCGTTCAGCGAGGCAGCGACCCTGGAGAGTACTTCCCGGCTGCTCTGGTCGGCCCAGTGCATATCCTGGATGAGCACCACGGCAGGCCGCTGTTTGGCGCTTGCAGCAATCAGTTCACCAAAGAGCGCAAGCAATCGTTCCCGACGGCTGTCGGCGTCGAGCGAGCGCAGCATGCCGCTCTCGGGCAGGGCAACGGAGAGGACGGGATTGAGCAGGGCTGCGGTCGCCATTAGCGCGGGGTCGAGTCGTCTGATGGCCTCGGCGGCGAGCTCGGTCCGGTCCCGAATATCCGCGGTTTCGTGGAGCCCAAGCAGCCCGGCTACGATTTTCGCCCACGGCGCGAACGGCATCCCGGCGGTGAACGAGAGCCCTTCGGCACGAACAACGTTCCACGGTCCGTCGAGTGGTTCGAGCATCTCGGAGATCAGCCGGGATTTGCCGGAGCCGGGTTCGCCCGTGAGCGTCACCACCTGGGCACGACCGGCTGCGACGTTCTCAATGGCATGAGCGAAGAGAGCGCGCTCTCGTGCGCGGCCAACGAACTCAAACTGGCTCCGCTCAACAGTCGCCTGGCGCTCCTCGCCAGCGAGCAGCCGGACAGGGACTGGCTGAGACTTGCCCTTGATGGTCATTGGGGGCAGTGGGCGCCAGCGGAATGTTGGGCCGGCTTCGGCCGCGGTGGCATCCGAAACCAGGACTTCCCCGGCCTCGGCCCGCGACATCAGGCGGGCGGAGAGGTTCACCGCATCACCCAGGACCGTGTATTCCCGCCGGTGCGTCGCGCCAACCTCGCCGGAGAACATGAAGCCGCTGTTGAGGCCGATGCGCAAACTCAACCCTTCCCGGAGCTTCGCGCTGGATTCCTGGAGGGCCAATGCCAACCGAAGGGAGTTCGCAGCTGCTTCTTCGTTCGCGATTGGGGCGCCGAGCAAGATGATGAACTTGATGCCGTAGGGGTCGACGTCGTTGCCGGCGAGGTAGCCGCCGAACCTGTCGACGTGGCGCACCATGTCTCGCACAAAGGCATCGACACCTTCGAATGCAGCCGTGAACTCGTCGCGTTCGAGCAACTCGTTGATGCCGTCGAGCCTCGCGAACATGACGGTCACTTTGCGATGTTCACCTTCGCCGCCCTGAGCGACCGCCCAACGTTCGATGGCGGCAACCACGTCCGGGCGCTCTTGCGCCGGAACTGCCGGTGCCAGTGACACCGAGCGGCCGATGCTCCTGGCAACGATAGCGCCTTCGCGGAGGGCGGTTACCACCCCAACCGAGAGGAGCGCTTGCGTCGCATCACTGAGCGCGACCTCTCCTGGGAAGCCAATCTTGTCGATGTTCGCGAGTTTGGCGATGCCCGGGCCGGCGACGATGTGTTGGAGCCGGACGCCATCTTCGCCGACGATTGCCGACCAATACGTGTCTGAGTGAACGGAAATTCGCATCTGCAGGCGGGCGCGCTCCGTGCTCACCTGGATTGCGCCGGCACGCTTGTTCTCACGCTGCATGGCAAGGCCCGTGGCGACGGCGCGATCGGCGTGCTGCTCACCACGAAAGAGCAGGAGGAGTGCATCGCCGCCGAACTTCAGGTTGTCGCCGCCGAGTGCGACGGCGCTATCGAGCAGACGCTGGAAATAGTGATTGATGATTGCGGTAAGGAGTTCGGCGCCCTCTTTGCCGAGCGCGGCGAGTCTTTCGGAGAGCGGCGTGAAGCCGGTGATATCGGCGATGACGACGGTCCCTTCGACAGGAACCCATTGTTTTGTCATCGCCTCGGCCTCGTAGGAGAGCACGAGCCGGGGCAAATACGCGCGTGCGGAGGCCGATTCAGGCTCGACGGGCGTAGCTGACGCGTTCACCTGGACCCCCTTTGATTGCCGCACCGAAAAGGCCGGCCCGTTTGGAACCTGCGTGGTGGAATTGTATACGTTGACAAATAACGCGAGGTCTAACCACGGTAAGGCCGCTCAGCGATCCGCTGTGCTAGCATTCGGCGCTGCGCCCGGGCGAGCGGATTCGGGAGCTCGAAACCGCCCGAGGTAGCATGACGACTCCACAGAAGTCTCCGAACAGCGTTTCACACGTCGAAGCGATCATCCGCGTTCCACTCTTCCAGGGCCTTGACCCGGCCGTAGTGGCGTCAATCGCCTCGTCCCTGGTGCTGCATCGCGTAGCAGCCGGTCAGACTCTCTTCGCCGAGGGTGACCCGGGCGATGCGATGTACTTTGTCGATTCCGGGTCAGTGGAGATCACGTCGGGTACCGGTTCCAGCCGGGTGTTGCTGGCCGAACTTGGGCCTGGGCAGTTCTTTGGCGAAATGGCCCTTGCCATGGGCACCTCGCGGACGGCCTCGGCGATGGCCGTGCGGGATTGTTCGCTTCTCGAATTGGAGGGCCCGGCATTCCGGGAACTCGTCGCTCGGTACCCTGCGCTCAGATCGGCGCTGAGCCGCGTAAGCGAGCATCGTGCCAGTTCTAGCCAGCTGTTTAGCAACGAAGCGTTCGACCTCCTGACTCTCGGTGACGTTCACGAGCGGATTTCACTGGGGAAAGATCCTTCGAACACCATTGTCCTTGACTCCCCGGGGGTCGCCGACTTCCATGCCGAGATTCGACCGGTGGATGGTGGCTTCTCCCTCGTGCATCTTGGCTCCGCCGGAGGGACGTTCCGGAACCAACAGCGTGTCATCGAAAGCGAACTGATCGAAGGAGACCTCGTCCGATTGGGGTCGTGCCGTCTCTTCCTGCACGATGGCAAGCTCAAGCTCTTTGAGTCGAATCGCGGGATTCGGGTCGAAGCTCGAGGGCTGGGGCGTCAGGTAAAGAACGGCAAGCGACTGCTGAACGACGTTAATCTGGTCTTCTATCCAGGAGAACTCGTGGCCGTGGTAGGGCCTTCAGGGGCCGGTAAGAGCACCTTGATGAAGCTCCTGCTTGGCATGGACGCGCCTTCGAGCGGGGCGGTGACCTACGACGGCGCGAACCTTCATCAGAATATGGAACAGTTCCGATCGGTGATCGGATTCGTCCCGCAGGCCGATATCGTCCATCCAGAGCTATCGGCGCGGGAGTCCCTGAGATTCGCCGGACGTCTCCGGCTTGGTGGGGATCGGGCCGACGTTTCAGAACGAGCGGACCGCGCCCTCGCTCAAGTACACCTGGAGCAGGCCGGCGATACATCGATGCGATTGCTCAGCGGCGGGCAACGGAAGCGTGCCTGTGTGGCCGTTGAGTTGATGACGGATCCGCGGCTCCTCTTCCTCGATGAGCCGACTTCCGGCCTCGATCCGAACCTGGACGAACAGATGATGCTCACCTTCCGCGAGTTGGCCGATGCAGGACGCACCGTGGTCATGACAACGCACGCAACTCGAAACATTGCTGTTTGCGACGTGGTTGTGATCTTGAGTGCGGGGCATGTGGTATTCGCCGGCTCGCCGTCAGAAGCGCTTTCGTACTTCAACGTCTCGGACTTCGCACAGATTTATCCCCAGGTGGAGGGAAACTCGTCCGAAGGCATGGCTGATCGATACCTCCACAGCCCCGAGCGGTTGCACTGGGTGCAGGCCCGCCAGGCCGCAACCTCTGGCCACACAGTGCCACGGGCGAAAAGACCATCACCATTGCGACGGGTGTCCGGGGCTTTCCGGCAATTTCCGCCGCTCGTCCAGCGCGATGCCATGGTCGCTTCGCGCGATCGGGTGAACATGGGACTGCGGCTCATTGGCCCGCCGGTGCTTGCACTCTCGCTCGTAAGTACGTTCGACCGCGACATCTTCTCCAGCGCGGGCGGGGGCGGCGGGCACGCCCGCGACTCGATAACACTTCTGTACCTACTCTCGATTATCAACCTCTTCCTGAGCACAATCACGTCGTCGGTGGCCATCACCCGGGAAGGAGCGATCTTCCGGCGCGAACAGCTGGTCAACCTGTCGCCAATCGCCTATGTGTGTTCCAAAGCGGTGGTCCTTTCGATTTTCGCGGCGCTTCAAGTAGCGCTCATCCTTGGCGTGCTGCTGATTGGGATTGAGTTTCCGGGGCCTTCGAGCGAAGTACTCCCTCGTGTGTTCGCGGCACTTTGCCTGACCTCCCTGGCGGGGATGGGGCTAGGGCTGCTGGTTTCAGCCTTGAGCCCGAACGCCGACCGCGCCGTGGTCATCGCCGTCCTGGTGATTATTCCTCAGCTCATTTTCGGCGGTTTCACGGTCCCGAGGACGGTGATGTCGCCGATTTCACGGGTGATCTCCGATACCACTGTCACGCGGTGGTCGCTGGAGTTGATGGGCGGCATTACCGGCGTTGACCAGATCATCGAGGACGAGTCCAAGATTACGGCGATCCCGCCGGGGTCAACGGAACCGTTCACGATCACCGTAAGCGGGCCATTCGATCACACGTTCGAGGTTGATGAGCGTGTGCGGTGGCTGATTCTTGGCGGCTTCGTTGTCCTGTTTCTCTCGGCGACTGGCGCCGTGCAACAACTCAAACCGAGGCTGAGATTGCATCAGGACTAGCGGGGTGCGCAGCCTTGGTCAGGGCCTGGAGACCATTCGCCGAAGCTCACTGGCCTGGCTTCTCAGCGATTGGAAGTACTCGGTGCTGACGATGTCGGCGACGCGTTTCGCCTGGCGGCCGGTATCAATCTCGATACGGAGTTCCTGGACTTCACGGATAAGCCGGCGTTCGCGGGCGGCCATGCTTTCGGCCATCCGGGTGAAGGTACGCGCCAGTTGGCCGAGCTCGTCGTCGCGGAGCGACGTTTCGGCGAGCGAGTCGGGCGCAAAGGATTCGTCTTCGACCGCAGCCGCCGCCGCCACGACCTTCTGGACCTGCGACAGGTATTCCAGTTCGCGTTCGCGCAGCATGCGTCTCTCGTCCAGCTCTTGTTCAAGTTCTGCCTTGGCTGCTTCGAGTTCGCGGGTGCGATCGATGACGCGCTCTTCCAATGTGCGGTTTTGTGCTTCGAGCCGCTCATGCAGGCCCGCCATCTCGATGGCGCCGGCTACCTGGCGGCCGAGCGTCATCAGCAGTGAGCCGCCTTCAACATCCAGTGGCCGACCGGTTACGCCGTTATCGACGGCCATAACGCCCACCCGGCGGCCCTTGGTAACGAGCGGCGTCGTAATGAAGTTGCTCGCGCCGATCGCCCGGACGAAGTCTTTCACGGCACTGTCGGGAGAGTCATTCATTGCTTCGAAAAAACGCGGACCATCTTCCCGAAAGCCAATCACCACTGGCGAATCGACCGCCGAGTAGGCGACTTCGAGACCGGCAATCAAGGGTACGAGAAGGTCGTCGGCGCCGACCGAAACACCGTGCCCGAGGACTTGTCTTTCGTCGTCGGCGAGGAGGACCATTGCACGTTCGTAGCCGAGTTCGCCAACGACGGCGCCCATGGCAGCCCGGAGGATCTCGGTAGCGTCGAGCGTGCTGCTGATAGCGAGGGCGGCCTCGTGCAGGACTGTCAGTTCGGTGATCTTTTGCGAAAGTACGACGTTGGCTCGCTGCAATCCGCCGTGGGCAGTTTCACTGCGGTCGTATTCTTCTTCGGCGAGATCCCGCTCTTCGAGAAGCTGGCGCTGAAAGCTGTCTCTTTCGGTCACTAACCGGCGAGACCTGGAACTGTGCATCGCCACAGCGAGCGGCGCCGCTACGCCGAGCGCTGCCAGCGCCATCGCACCGGGAAGGCTGAGGAACAACGCTCCCCCGAGGGCGAGGCTGCCGGCGGCGCCCGCAAAAACAAGTTTTCTGCCGGCGGACGCCGGGCTTCCACTCCAATTGAATTGCCACTCGCAACAATCGGCCCCATCCGCCTGGCAGCGCAGTTCGCGCACGCCCGCGACGGGCCTGCCGAAGACAATCTTTGGGATTGCCGAATAGGCGCCCTGGTAAATCTGGCAGGCGAAACGGATATAGGCCTCGCGGTGGGGCGCGGGGACGAGGTTTGCCTGGCTGGCGCCGTTCCATTGAATCAGCGCCGAGGTGGGTCCCGTCTGCACGACGCGGAGATCAGTCTTAACGACCTTTGCGGTGAATTTCGGCAAAAGCGCGTAGGTGCGCTGGATACCGAGCGGTTTGCCGAGCAAGCCCACGGCGGTTGGAATGCTGTGTTCGCCGGCGTGGCGAAAGAACATTTCGTCGCCACAAATGACCTTGCAGTATTCGCTGACGAACAGCCGGAATTCGTAGGAGTACATGTTGTTCGGGTTGAGCAGGTACTCGCGTGTTATGCGGTACCGGCGGTCGGGAATTGCCTCGTTTAGCATCCCGACCAACTTTTCGAGCGCGGCATCCTGGGCCTGTTCGATTCGCGGCGCGAGCTCCGACTGGGGCGTGTGCGGCTGTGCCTCCACCGTGACGCGCCGGGCTATGGTGCTTTGCAGACAATCGATTGCGCCGAGGATCAAGCGACCGCTGCCGTGGTCGATGGGCCGGCCGGACTCGTCCGCCCCGTAGGGCCGGCCGAGCATGGTTACGAGGCTGGACGAATGAAGAGGGGGATCTGGAGCCATTGGCGCATTCTCCGTGAAACAGGCTTATGGAGTACAGAACCGCGCCTTGATCTGTGGGTCGCTCCGCATCCATTCGTTCAGGGCAGAGGTGGTCCATTCGTAACCAAGGCGGACGAGTTCGGCACGGCTCCCGAAATCGAGAAGGCGAAACTGGTCGACCGGGGGGCTGATCAGGAGATCCGCCATGCTCAGGACTTCGGTGGTGCGCGTCCGGTGAATGCTGCCCGCTTCGGTGGTCCTCAGCAGCGTACTGAAAATCGACGGCGCCTGGATGGTGGAAGTGAACGGGTTCAACCGGCTGGCCAGCACCTGCCAACCCGAGAGAGACGCGCCAAATTCGTAGCGCTCCGCCTTTTCCGGTTTGGCGCTCAGGTTTATGGCAATCACCGGCCCGCGTTCACAGAATCCACGCATGACATCAACGGGCACATTGTTCATCACACCGCCGTCAACAAGGAGGTCTCCATCGGCTGTCGGCACTGGAGAGAAGAGGCCGGGAATCGCCGAGCTGGCACGGGCCGCCTGCCAGAGCGCACCGCGCGTATGCACGACCGGCTCGGCATGGCCAAGGGATGTGGAGATGCAGAAGAACGGTCGCCAAAGGTCTTCGATGCGGACGTTCTTTGTATAGGTGCGCAGGAGGTGGCTAATTTCCCGTGACCGAAAGAAAGAAACCATCGGGAGTGTTATGTCCTTAAGTTTGGCTTCTGCGAACACCTTGCCGAGCTGATCCATTTCGTCAGGCGACCGGTCGGTGGCCATACCGGCGGCCATGATGGCCCCAACGCTCGTCCCGCCGATGATGTCGATGGGGAGACCAGCTTCTTCGAAGGCACGACACGCGCCGACGTGGAAGTAGCCACGAGCGCCGCCGCCGCCGAGGACAAGGCCCACGGCGTTACCCGAAAGCCGCCGGGCCAGGCGGGCCATGAGTCCCCGATCCGATGGGACGGCGTGGTGGTGGGCTGCGACCGAACGCCCCCTGAACCAGGCTCTCGTATCGGTGGGCTGCTGGTTCGCTGAACCATGGAGCAGTACCAGTTCGACTCGGGCAGTGGAATTGAGGTCTTGAATGCGGGCATCGACGGCCGTGAGCCCAGGACTTGCCGCCGCAGGGGCGACGATGGCCACCCGATCCGCCTGACGGATGCACAAATCTGTCCAATGTCCCGGTTCCCGCGCCGATTCGTAGACGACAAAGTAGTGGCGCGATTCCTGCTCGCTCAACCAGGAGAGCAGCTCGCCATCCAGTGAGGGGTCCGCCCCCGAGTTTAGCCGGGGGAACTCCCGTTCTGCTCGCTCCTTACTGATATGCGAGACCGGCCCGAGACGTTCGAGTTCATGAACCAACGCACGGCAAAGGTCACGAATGTCAGTCGATGGCGACAGAGGTACCACCGCGATAGTCATTCGCGGGGAGGGGACGCGCGGGGTCTTGGACAACTCGACACGAAGGCGGCGCGCGAGCACCTGGTTGATGCGTAGCAGCATCCGTGGTGACTGATAGATGAGCCTTAGAACCTCTGCCTGTGGTAGCCGGACGATCTCGCTGTCCCGCATCGCAATTACGCTTGCGGTCCGCGGTTCGCCGGTGAGGACGCCCATCTCGCCTTGCAGTTCGCCACGGCCGACGTCAGCGATGAAGCGTGGCACTCCGCCATGGACCGCGGTTACGCGGAATCGGCCACTGACGACGAAATAGAGGTAATCGGGCGATTCTCCTTCGCGAATGAGCGCCGTCCCCGCCGGGACACTCATCCACTCCATTGCGGCCTCAGCCGCGGCAAGGGCAACATCCTGTCCCTCACCCTCGTCGGCAACGGCGGGTGGCGCGGGCCGCGCGCCATCGAACACATGGTCATCGAGCGGCCTGCCATAGATTCGTTGGTAGGCGGCCCGCACTTCGGGACTGCCGTAACCGATGACTTCGATGGCCATTGGTGCGGTGTCGCGGGAAGCGCCGTAACGAGTGACGATGGCCTGGACGACCGCGGCACGAACATCGGGTTCATCCGGGACGAGCTGTTTCCATTGGCGGGCGAACCGCTCGATATCGCTAAGCGAGGGGGCGGAGGCGAACTGGGCGCTCATTTTCACGGCGCGAAGGTAATCATCACCGAAGGTGCGGGTGAATTCCGTCTCGGTCCCGCTGAAAAGCGCATGCACGGCCTGGCGTGTTTCCGCCCGCATGTGGGCTACCCGAGCTTCGATTGTGCTTAACACGCGTCCGGCGCGGCGCTCCGTAGAGAGGCGTCCGCCAAGGATGTCATCCCGCGTGAGACGTTCACCGTCAGCCATGTTTGGCGTTAGATTCGTGATTGGTGCTCGCGGGCTCGGATAGCAAACTGTCGACGATTTTCGCCAGTGCCAGGGAGATAGGGTCGGCGGGATACTTCCGGGCGAAAACCTCGTCGCTTCCCAACTCCATCATCCTCTCGCTATGGGGCAGGACGGCTGCTACCTCACAGTTGAATGTCCGTTCAAGATTTTCCGCGACGGAGGCGGCGTCCAATGTCGGTGGCATCTTGTTCAGGACGAGCATGAGGCGCGGGACCTCTAACGACCGCGCGACCTCCACCGCTATGCCGGTGCCCTCGTAGTCTTGTTGATCGGGGCGCAGAACCATGATGACCGCCGTGGATATCGCGAGGGCGAACAACGTCTCTTCGTTCAATCCGGGGTGTGTGTCGATGAATATCGAATCGAGCCCAAGTGTTTGGGTGAGTTCGCCGAGGGCCTCGGTGAGGCGCCGGATGTCGTACCCCTGGCGCAGCACCTGGACGATCTCGTTGGTCTTCATACTCGCGGGGATGAGGAAAACCACTCCGCCGCTGGGGTCTTCGTAGACTGAACGGGCCGTTTCGGTAATCGAGACCCGGCCCCAGAGATAGTCGTTGAGGGATATGGAGATATCATCCGCGCGAAGTCCGAAGAGGACATGGATGCCGGGGGATTGAATGTCGGTATCGATGACGCCCACGCGTTTGCCGCGGTTCGCCATAAGGACGGCGAGACTGGCTACAGTGTTGGACTTGCCCGTTCCCCCACGGAACGAATGCACCGAGATGATGCTCACTGCTGCCCCCTTATCGAGGACTATTCACGTTGGAGATTTGCTGGTCAACCCTCAAGAACCCGCGACACTGGTTCGCACACACTCTTTCGGGGCGAGAGAGCAGATTCGGGCCATGGAATGGCGCCTCTGGAGATGCCGTGGATTTGCAAGCGACGTAGTGACAAGCGCGCCAACCTCGTAGACTTCGTCAGATTTCACCCCCCGGAGAGCCGAGCCGATGACCAGTACCATGGACGCGTTGCTGAATGTCCCAATGTTCAGGGACCTCGACACGAAGACTCTTCGAAGGGTCGAAACGATCGCGCGAGAACGGTCGTTCGCGGCGGGAGACGTGATTGTCAAAGAGGGAGACGAAGGTGTTGGCTTCTTCCTCATCACCGAGGGCAACGTAGAGGTGACGAAAGACGGTAAGGAGTTGATCAGGCTCGGCGCCAGTGAATTCTTCGGCGAGATGGCGTTGCTCGATAACTTCCGCCGAAGCGCGACTGTCCGTGCGCTGACTCCAACAAAGACGCTGGCGATGCTACGTTCCGACTTCATCGCTGAATTGCGCGCCAACGCTGACCTGGCCGTCGAGATGTTGGTGCTTATGAGCCGGCGCCTGCGGGAAGCGGATTCGCGCCTGGCCGACGGGTAGCTGTAATTCAACGAACCGGGTGTGCCCAACTCGGCCCGGAACGCCCGAGCTCAAAGACAACAAAAGCAACCGCAGGGGGAACTGAAATGCCATACAGCGTAATTACTATTGCAAGGACACTCGGGGCCGGCGGTGAAGAACTCGGGAAGACCCTGGCCGAAGAGTTCGGCAAGCGATACGTCGATAGTGAAATCCTTGACCGCGCGGCCCAACTTGCGGGTGTAACCACCAACGAAGTGGCGAGAGTCGAAGGCCGCAAGGGCATCATGCAGCGGATCCTGGAGAACCTGGCGAAATCCGGTGGTGGTTTCGGAGAATTCCCTGCGGCGACAACGCTCTACGAAACGCCCGGTTACGAAGAACTCATCGTTGACGTGATTCGCGAAACCGCGGCCGAGGGAAACGCCGTGATCGTCGCGCATGGCGCCGCGATTCCTCTCGCCCGAATGGAAGGAGTCCTGCGCGTGCTTGTGACAGCCTCTCCAGAGACACGAGCGAGCCGACTGGTGACGGAGGCTCATGGGGAACTCCGAGCCAAGAAATTGGTCGAAGATTCGGACGCAGCCCGGGCGGACTTTTTCCGGCGCTTCTACAACCTCGATGCCGAGCAGCCGACCCACTACGACATCGTCGTGAATACCGACCACATCGACATTCCGCACGCGACTGCGTTAATCCGCGCCTTGATGATGTAGGAATCGCGGCGCGGGTGACGCTCTTTTCGGCCACCAGCCCCGCAGCGCGCGTGTCACGGGCCAGGGCCGGGTTCGACCCGGTGATCGGCGAAGAGCCGGCGGCTGTTCGCACGGCAGGTGGAACGACAGTTCGCGAATGATTGGACGTGCTCGCACCACCGGATCGAAGGATCTGGACCGGGGCCGCGGACATCGCCTGCTCGTTTGAGACCTTCGACTTGCTCACACACGCACACCAAATGTCGGATGCCGAAATCAAGGCGACGGTGGCGATGACGCTGCGAGGCATTCTCGCGGCGGGCTCCTGAACGCCGTGCTACCTTCGTGAATTCGCTGCGAGCGATGACGGCCACTTCCTCCAGGAGGATCGCGGCGAGGAACTCGCCCGGGTGATCTCCGCGTTTATCGCGGCGAACCCGTAGCATGTCACCGTCATTCAGGAGCACACCATGAATAGAATTTGCGAACTCTTCGGCATCGATTACCCGCTCGTAATGGGTGCCGTGGCCCAACTTCCCGGCCTTGGCATCGCCGTTTCGAAGGCTGGCGGCCTCGGCACGATTGCCGCTTCCGCGGCCACGCCGGCACAACTGAAAGAACGAATCGCCGAATTCCGAGCCGCGACCGACCGGCCGTTTGCGGTGAACTTTCCTATCGCGTTGATGCCGGCCGAACAACTGCAGGCAAAGATCCAGGTCTGTATCGAAGCAGGCATCAACGCGGTTATCACCTCTGCCGGGAGCCCGAAGGTGGCAACCGCGACGCTCAAGAGCCACGGAATACGCGTCGCCCATGTCGTCGCCACCACGTACCACGCCGAGAAGGCGGCCGAGGCCGGAGTGGACGCTGTTATCGCCGAGCCGGTTGAATCGGGCGGATACCGGGGCGATAACGAAGTCAGCATGATGGTGCTTATCCCATCGATTAGCCGCGCGCTTCCGCACTTACCGCTGGTAGCCGCCGGGGCAGTAGCTGACGGACACGGTATCGCGGCGGTGTTTTCGCTTGGCGCGGATGGTATCCAACTCGGCACGCGGCTTGTCGCGACGACGGAGTCCGAGCTGCCCGAGCATTTCAGCAAGCTCATCCTGGCCGCTAACGACACATCGACCGCCTCGGCTGAAGGCCGAATTCGGCCACGCGTAGCCAGGGCAGAGTTCTCGGAGGCCGTCCTTGGGTCGGTAAAGCGCGTGCAGATGGGCCAGGTCTCCGCGCTTATCACTGACGTAGGACCCGCGCGGGAGATTATCGAGCGCATCTTCCGAGAAGCGGCCGAAGTCTCCCTATCGACGAGCCGGGCGCTGAGCGCATTCGCCGCCGTCCAGGCCACACGCTAAGCGGCTTTTTGGCGGGGCGTAGCCGGTCCCTGGCCGACACGTTTGCGGTCATGGTGCTTCCGACCATCGATCGCCTTTCTTCAAGCATCAGAAGCTGATTCGAGGGGAGGTGGCAAGCATGGTCATGGCGATTGACATTCCGGTGGCGCATACGCCTGCCGGCGGATGGAGTGGTGAAATGCCGGCTCCAGTGCTGAAGGGTTGCGATGAAGCCATCACGGTCGGCCTGCCGGACATGCGCGGTACCTGGCAAGCGTTCTCCGTCGAAGACAACGGACAATCCAATGCGAACCTGAGCCACGTGGAGCGCATCGAACAGGCCGGCAACCGGGTGGTGATAACCGCGGGCGGCATCATCCACGACATGTTCGCCGATGGGACGCTCGAAAACGGCGTGAACGACGTGAGTGCCCGCGCATTTCAGCCAATCCAGGTGGCAGCGACGTTCGAGGACGGAAGACTCGTGCTGCGCCCGAACAACGCGTTCATTGCCGTGACGCGTCACCTTGAAGGTGACGTCCTCGTGTGGAATTTTTTCCCGCTAAATCGTGTGACCCGAATGCGGCGCATCGAGAACTGAACCTTCGAGCGAACCGGGTCACCCTCGGAGCACACTGGTACAATCGACGAGCTGGCAAGTCCTGGTTCAGTGGCTCGCGCGGCCGGCCTTGCCACCAAGGGCAAAACCCTCGTAGTCGTGTTGGGCAACCTGCTGGCACTTTTCAGCGTAAAGGTTGACCCCGCCGATATAGGGCATGAAGACACGTGGTTTGCCGGGAATGTTTGCCCCGATGTACCAGGAGTTCGCCTGTGGATAGAGCGTGAAACTGGCGACCATGTTGACGTGGTCTACCCAGGCATCCTCGGCGTCCCCGGTCGCCTCTATCGTGCTGATTTCATGGTCCCTGAGGTATGCCAGGCAATCGGAAATCCATTCGACGTGCTGCTCGATGGAAACCAGCATGTTGCTCAATACCGAGGGACTGCCGGGTCCGGTGATGGTGAACATGTTTGGGAAACCAGCAATCTGAAGTCCCAGGTAAGTCCTCGGCCCTCCCTCCCACTTCTCACGGAGTGGAAGGCCAGCACGCCCCCGAATGTCGATGTTCAGCAGGGCCCCAGTCATCGCATCGAACCCGGTAGCGAACACCAACGCGTCAAATTCGTATTCTTTTTCTTCGGTGCGAAGTCCGTTCGGGGTAATTTCGATGATGGGCGCCTTTTTGACATCCACGAGCGAAACGTTGGCCCGATTGAAGGTCTCGAAGTACCCCGTATCAACGCACAAGCGCTTGGTCGCAAACGGGTAGTCGCGCGGGCAGAGCAGTTCCGCGGTAGCGGGGTCGTTTACGATGTCCCGAATCTTGGCGCGAACGAATTCGGCTGCTGTTTCGTTCGAATCCTTGTTGATGGCAAGGTCGTTGAAGGCGCCGCCGATGGCGAAGCCGCCGGTATCCCAGCGAGATTGGAACTCCCGGCGCCGTTCTTCTTCGGTTACGTCGAGGGCGGATTTGTCGTTGAGCGCGCGGGCGAGGATGCCCCCCGTGGTGGCCTTCGCTTCACGCCGAATGGCCGTGTAGTTCCTGGACATCTCCTCGGCCTGGAGGGTATCGATTGGGCCGTTGTGCGCGGGAACGCTGAAATTGGCGGTTCGTTGAAAAACAGTGAGATGCGCAGCCTGGGCAGCGATGTGGGGGATCGACTGGATGGCCGACGAGCCAGTGCCGATCATGCCCACGCGCTTGCCAGTGAAGTCGACGCCTTCGTGAGGCCAGTAACCGGTGTGGTACCAGGTACCCTTGAACGATTCGAGGCCCTTGAAATCGGGCACGCGGGCAGCGGAAAGGCAGCCTGTGGCCATGATGCAGTAGCGGGCGCTGACCGTGTCACCGGCGTCGGTCTTGACGGTCCAGCGGTTCGCGATCTCGTCGAAGGAGGCCTCGGTGACGCGAGTGTTGAACTTGATGCCGTCCCGGAGGTCGAACTTGTCAGCCACGAAATTGATGTAGCGGAGGATTTCCGGCTGGGTTGCGTACCGTTCGGACCAATGCCATTCGCGGGCCAACTCGTCTTCGAAGCCGTACTGGTATTCGAGGCTTTCGATGTCGCAGCGCGCTCCAGGGTAGCGATTCCAATACCAGGTGCCGCCCACGTTATCGCCGGCTTCCACGACGACAGCGGTCATGCCCATGCGGCGAAGGCGAAGCAGCATGTAAAGCCCGGCGAAGCCCGCGCCAACGACGAAAGCGTCAACGGAATGTGGCAACGACTGGTTGATTTGAGTTGGCGATTTCGCGGGAGCAGTCATTCATAACCTCGAAAGTAAGCTTTTGCCGATTCTGGCCCGCTGGAAGGGCGGTGTCCATTGGAGGTGGGGGCCGTTCGACGTTTCAGGCCGCGGAAGCTCGTGGAAGGCTGACCCGGAAAGAGGCGCCGTGTGGGTCGCGGTTCCCGACGGATACGGACCCTGCGTGGGCCTCAACGATCGCGCGCACAATGGCAAGTCCGAGTCCGGAACCACCGTCTTTTCTCGTCCGGCCAGCCGAGGAACGGAAGAACGGCTCGAAGACGTGCTCCTGGTCCTCGACGGC
>JANPDX010000094.1:0-2595 GCA_031431695.1 Dehalococcoidia bacterium | reverse complement strand
CGTGCAGAACCTGCTGCTGGCGGCGCGAGCACTCGGCCTCGCGGCCACCCCAACGACCTTCGCCATCGCCGACCGAAAGGCCGCGAGCGAGGTGCTGGCGCTTCCGGAAGACATCCAGCCGTTCTGCGTGATCCCCGTCGGCTACCCGATGGGCAAGTTCGGCCCGGTCACGCGCAAGCCAATCGCCGACATCATGCGCTGGGACCGGTGGAGCTCGGAATTGTCGATTCACGATTGACGATTGACGGCGGTCGCTGATTTGAACCACTGGGGCGGACGACGCCCGCGCAACGACTTTGGACGGTGACCTGCGTCCGAGGTTCACCCGAACCTGGCCACGGTTGACCGGGCGTCGATCGACAATCATGAATCGACAATTGTCGGTTCTGCCTTTCCCCGTATGATTCCGCTCCACTCGGAGGGATGCTTCTTTGGTTAACTGGGAAACGACAACGCTTGCGAACGGGCTTCGCATCGTCACCACACCGATGCCGGCAACGCAGGCTGTTTCGGTCAACATTTTCGTGGGAGTAGGTTCGCGATCCGAGCCTGCGCGGCTCAATGGGATCACGCACTTCCTCGAACACATGGTGTTCAAGGGGACGGAGAAACGCCCGGATGCGATGCTCATCGCACAAGAGATTGAAGGCGCCGGCGGGACGCTGAACGCCTATACGAACAAAGAATTCACCTGCTACTGGAACCTCGTGCCCTACGACCGCTTCGAAACCGCCCTCGATGTGGCGGCGGACATGCTGCTGCATTCGAAGCTGGAGCAGGCTGAGATCGAACGAGAATGCCCGGTGGTACAGCAGGAGTTGAAGCGAAACCACGACAACCCGGGCTCCTGGGCTGGCCGGCTCATTGGCACATCGGTGTACGGCGAACAGCCATCCGGATGGGACGTCGGCGGTCCCGTGGAGCTGATCCCCACTTGGTCCCGGCCGGACTTTATCGGGCACATCAGCGAGTGGTACAAGCCTTCGAACATCGTCCTCTCCGTGGCGGGAAACGTGACCCATAAGCAGGTCATGGACCAGGCGGCGCCCCTGTTCGCCGAGATGGTCGATGGCCCGCTGCCCTCGATCACTCCATACGACGCGAACATCGCCGGTCCACGCGTGGCGACAGACTCACGCGCGATCGACCAGTGCACGATGTACCTCGGCCTGCCGATCTTCGGGCGGGACGACCCGGACCGGTTCGCTATCAGGGTCATGAACGATGTGCTCGGGGCGGGTATGTCCTCGCGGCTGTTCCGCGAAGTTCGCGAACGGCGGGGCCTGGCGTATTCAGTTGGGTCTGGATACGGGTACCTGGCCGATGCGGGGGTGTTCACCATCTCGGCGGGCGTGAACCGGGACAAGCTGCGCGAAACCATCAGCGTTTGCCTCGAAGAAACCGAGAACCTGCTGACAACCATCGTCCCCGCGGACGAGCTCCGCCGGGCAAAAGACCACAACATCGGGCGCTTCCGGCTGTCGCTGGAAACGGCCTTCGCGCTCGGACAGCGGCACGGCGAGCTGCTTCTAACGAAGGGCATGATCGAGTCAGTCGATCAGGTGGTCGCCCAGATAGAGGCGGTGACCGCCGAGGAAGTCCAGGCAGTCGCCAATCGTGTGATCACGCGGAAGAACCTGCACTGCGCGGTGGTCGGGCCTGACCTCGACGAAGCGGATATCGAAGCCGCGATGGCATAGTCTCCATGGAAAGCAGTCGGCCATGACTCGCGGCCTCACCCTCCGGCCCCCTCTCCATCTGCGGATAGGAGAGGGGGAGTTGAAGGACCTCGGGTGGGTGAACGCGCGTAAAGACGTGCTGACGCCACTCACTGCCGTGCGTAGTGCCTCGACCGGACGTTTCGAGCTAGGATTGTGACGCTGAGTACACATGCATGGCTGACCTGAGCATCTACCTTTTCTGGACCGGGTTCGTGACTTCGCTGGTCGCGTCGGGGCTGTACGTCGCCTATGTGGCCAGTGCTTCGCTCGCCCTCAGGCGCGTGACTGCCCAGACGAGCGCGGGCACCGTCACGATTAGCACGGCTAACGGTTTGCCGAACGCGGGCATCGGACGGCTCGCGACGACTTTCGCATCGTTCACGGTGATGTTTCTGGCCCTGCAGGTGGCAGCGCGTTGGGCGGCGACCGGGCACGCGCCGATTTCGAACCTTTACGAGTTCACGGCCGCTTTCGGGTTTGGCATAGCGGCAACGTATCTTGCCTTTGAGTTGTACACGGGAAACCGGCGCTTCGGCCTGCTCGGGCTGCCGATTGTGGCCGCGATGCTCGGTATCGCCTCGTTGTTCCCCTCCGAGATAAACCCGCTCATCCCCGCGCTCCAGAACGGGCCACTGCTCACGATCCACGTCAGCGTGATGATGCTCTCGTACGCGGTGCTCACGGTTTCGTTTTGTGGCGCGGCGATATACCTGATCCAGGGTGGCGAAGGGCGCCGGCGCTTCGCGGCCCTGCCGAGCTCGGAGGCGGCGGGCGACCTGGCTAACAAAGCCGTGATGGTGGGTTTCCCGATGCTCGGGCTCGGTATCGCGCTCGGCGCGTGGTGGGCGAACAGCGCGTGGGGCCGCTACTGGGG
>JANPDX010000093.1:0-2442 GCA_031431695.1 Dehalococcoidia bacterium | reverse complement strand
CGCCAGAGCCAGCTCCGGCCGCGTTTCCCAGGTGTGGTAGCGGGGCTCCCATTCGTTTGGCCCGCGCGAGCCGTAATCCTTGATGAACTGTTTGAACCCTGCATTGAACGTCGTTGCCGGCGGGCCCATCGCCGCCAATCGCGCTGGGAGACCCTCCACGCCCTTATCGAATTCGGCCATCAGAACGGGCTCCGCGGCAATCAAGCGTCCGAGGTCCCACATCGCCATTGAGGGCGCCGCCGACTCGACGTCGCCGACCCCGGAGATCAGCTTCATTTCGTCGCCAGGCCGCCCCACTGCCGCGCAGATCTGCGTCAGCGCTCCCACCGGGACAGTCGCAACGAAGGTGGTGAAAATGTGCTCGGAAAAGAAACGTCCCAGGTAGTTGATATAGAGGTCGCGAGAGTATTCCCAGAGTTCCTGGTTCGACATTGCTTCCAGGTTCGGCCGGGCGGCGCGGATCGAGTCCACCAGCTTCGCGGACTCCGCGGGAACGTCGAGGTGCTCCGCCGTCAGCGCCCACTGGAACACCGCGCCGATAGCCGCCGTACGCTCTTCGTTCTGGTCGCCGGGGGCCACTTCGTAGGGGGGAATGCCCGGCTGCGCGCCGAAGAACAGGTCGTCCATCATCTGAGCGGTCAGGCCCGGGCCGCGTTCGCCAAGGATCCGCGTAACCGACGCATTCAGATAGCAGTACCCGCCGAAGACGCCAAGCGTTTCCATCTCGTCGGGGGCGAATTCCTCCTGCGTGAAGGCACCCATGTCGATGAGAGCCTTCCGCCAGGCAGCCTCGGTGTGATCTTTCATGAAGAGACTGAAGGTGAGCGGCGCTACCGGGTCGGGGAACACTTCACCGACGTTGGCACGCGTCCACAATGGATAGCGCGTGCTGGGTTTACTTCCGACGATCCATGGTTCCAAAAAGGCTGCCCTCCTTCAGTATCTCCGAAGTGCGGGAGCTTACACCAAGGTTCCGTTGGGCCATAGAGCAGGCCACTTCATGTCGCTGCTCAGTGAATCGAAAGTGAAGAGCGCTTGGCAAGACCCTTCACGAGGGTAGACTCCACACCATGTCCTTTCTCGATGTTGATGGCGCACGGTTGTACTACGAGGTGTCCGGCGAAGGTCCGGCGCTGGTTTTCGCGCACGGCCTTGGCGGGAACCACATGAGCTGGTGGCAACAGGTGCCCGTCTTCCGTGACCGGTACCGTTGCGTGGTTTTCTCGCACCGCGGATTCGCCCCCTCCACGGAAGAGCCCGCTGGGCGCGGCGCCCACGCCTTTGCCGCTGACCTCGATGCGCTCCTGGACCACCTCGGAATCGATGAAGTCCGGCTGGTGGCACAGTCAATGGGTGGCTGGACCTGCCTGGAATGGGCTATCCAACATCCGGCCCGCGTGAAGGCGCTGGTGATGTGCGATACGACCGGCACGCTCGCGCACCCCGCGTTCCCGGCCATCTGGGCAGCACAGCCGCGCGGCCGCGAACAGGGCCTCTTCGAACGCGGTATACACCCGGCCGCCGGAGAACGCATGGCGGCCGAACAGCCCGCCCTGCACTACCTTTACTGGCAGATCAACGACCTCGCATCGACGTTGGACAAAGACGCTCTGCGCGGGCAACTCGGCGCACTTCGGGCCACTGCCCCGTCCGCGCTCGCCGCACTCACAATGCCGGTGCTTTGCCTGGCTGGCGAAGAGGACATCGTCATCCCGCCCGAAACCGTCCGTATCCTCGCAGAGAGCGTCCCGAACGGTCGCTTTGTAAGCGTGCCGAAGGCCGGCCACTCGGTCTATTTCGAGCGAGCAGACGAGTTCAACCGTATCCTCGGCACATTCCTCAATGAAGTCGATGACGCGGGAGCACGCAGATGATTGGCAAACCAGACCAGGAAGCATTCGTCCGTTCGATGAAGTGGGCGGTCGTGACGTCGCTCAGGAAAGACGGCAGTCCGACGAACTCCGTCGTCTTCTACGCTCTCGATGGCGACGAACTGATCTTCAGCACCACCAAAGACCGCCTCAAGGCGAAGACGCTGACCAACGACCCTCGTGCCGCACTCACGGTGCTCGATGAAGGTGCGCCCTACCGCTTCGTCAGCATTGAAGGCACGGCTATCGTCCAGGACACGGATATCGTCCCGGGGCATATCGCCATCAATAAGGTGATGCGCGGACTCGCAGACTGGCAGCCGCCCGAAGGCTATGAAGAAACCCTTCGCTCGCAGGGCCGGGTGATCATCCGGGTGAAGGCAGAGCGCGTCAGCGGCGTTGTGAACCGGGGTTAGAGCGTGAACGTCTAGAATCCGTCGATGGCAACAGTACCGGCCCCCGGCCCGCGCTTCTTTCACGGCTGGATCGTTGTATCGGCCGCCTTCGCCGTACTCTTCGTTGGTTTCGGGACGGCCTATTCATTCGCGGCGTTCTTTCGACCGTTGCGCGA
>JANPDX010000092.1:0-2104 GCA_031431695.1 Dehalococcoidia bacterium | reverse complement strand
CCGCCTCTCGCTCCCGCGAACTTCACCCTCGTCGCCGACTACGTCCCTACCGGCGACCAGCCCGAAGCCATCAAGCAGCTGGTCGAGGGCCTCAATCGCGGCGACCGTTACCAGACGCTTCTCGGCGTCACGGGTTCGGGCAAGACCTTCACGATGGCGAACGTCATCCAGCAGACCGGCCGCCCCGCACTCATCCTGGCGCACAACAAGACGCTTGCCGCGCAGCTCTGTTCGGAGCTGAAAGAGTTCTTTCCGGAAAACGCCGTCGAATACTTCGTCAGCTACTACGACTACTACCAGCCAGAGGCATACATCCCCCGCACCGACACCTATATCGCCAAGGACGCGGACATCAACGAGGAGATCGACAAGCTGCGGCATGCGGCCACGCGCTCGCTGTTCACGCGCCGCGATGTGATCATCGTTGCCAGTGTGAGCTGCATCTACGGCCTCGGCGAACCCGACCAGTACGCCGAGTTCGTGCTCTCGTTTAAGAAGGGCCAGAAATTCAGCCGCCAGGACGCCATCCGCAAGATGGTTGCGATGCAGTACGAGCGGAACGATATGAACGTTGTCCGGGGCAAGTTCCGCCTGCGCGGCGACTCGCTCACGATCCTCCCCAGCTACGACGAACTCGCGGTCCGCATCGACTTCTTCGGCGACGAAGTCGAGCGCATCGTCGAACTCGACCCGCTCACTGGCGAAGTCCTCGCCGAACACGAAGACATGGAAATCTTTCCCGCCAAGCACTTCGTAACCACAGCTGACCGCATGGAACAGGCGATCGTGGGCATCGAGAAGGAACTTGAAGAGCAGCTCGAAATCTTCCGCAAGCGGGGCAAAATCCTTGAAGCTGCACGCCTCGAAGAACGCACCCACTACGACATCGAGTCGATGCGCGAGACGGGCTATTGTCCCGGTGTCGAGAATTACTCGCGCCACCTACAGATTCGCGAACCCGGCTCAACGCCGTGGTGCCTGTTGGACTACTTCCCCGACGATTGGCTCGTTTTCGTTGACGAATCGCACAACACGCTGCCGCAGGTCCAGGGGCAGTTCTTCGGCGACCGCGCCCGTAAGGAAACGCTCGTTGAGTTCGGGTTCCGGCTGCCGAGCGCCATGGATAACCGCCCCCAGACGTTCGAGGAGTTCGACCGGCACATCGGGCAGGCCATCTTCGTCTCGGCCACTCCGGGCGACTACGAAATGAAGAACTCAAGCCAGGTCGTCGAGCAGGTTATCCGCCCCACAGGCCTGCTCGACCCGCAGATCACTGTCAAGCCGACCAAGAACCAGGTCGATGACCTGATGGATGAAATACGCAAAAACGTGGACAAGGGCCAGCGCGTCCTGGTCACCACACTGACAAAGAAGATGGCGGAGGACCTGGCCGACTACCTGAAGGAAATGGGCATCAAAACCCACTACATCCATGCCGAAGTTGAAACGTTCGACCGGGTGGAGATCCTTCGCGACCTGCGACTCGGCGTGTACGACGTGGTGGTGGGCATCAACCTTCTTCGCGAGGGCCTGGACCTGCCCGAGGTCTCCCTCGTCTGTATCCTCGATGCCGACAAAGAGGGCTACCTCCGCTCGAACCGCTCGCTCATCCAGACCATTGGCCGCGCCGCCCGGCACCTCGAGGGCCGCGTCATCATGTACGCCGACAAGGTCACGTTGAGCATGCAGAACGCGATCGACGAGACCTATCGCCGCCGCAAAATCCAGGAAGAGTACAACACCGAACACGGCATCGAAGCGGCCAGCATCATCAAGGCCGTCCGCGACATCACCGACCACGTCCGTATGGTCGCCGAGGAGAAAGACGGCTATGACGCCGGTCTCCCGGCCTCGATGTCGAAGGACGAACTGATGCGGATGGTGAAGGAACTCGAAACCCAGATGAAGACGGCTGCCAGGAACCTCGAATTCGAAAAGGCCGCCGCCTTGCGCGACAAGGTGGTCGAACTCCGCCGCGAACTGGTCGGCACCGACGCCGAGGAACTGGCCGCTTTCGCCGACGCAGCCGGACGCGGCGGGCCGCTGCGCTTCGGCCGCAGCCAGGCCGGCGGCCGGGACCGCGGGCGGCGTTACCGGCGGTAGC
>JANPDX010000091.1:0-3314 GCA_031431695.1 Dehalococcoidia bacterium | reverse complement strand
AAGACCCGCTGGCGGTTTAGCGGCCCCTTCGGCAACAGTTAGCAAAACAGAGGGCCCACCATGGTGGGCCTTCTGTTTTGGGCCGCATCACTGCGGGCCCTCTGATCGTGAGTCAAATTACGCGCCGGGCTTCGCGATCATGAGCCAGAGGAACACGAGAAACGAGATGTCGAGGAGGACGCCCGCCGCGACGGTCATCGGGTTATTCAGGTGGGTGCTGAGTTCCTGGCTTACCGGGCCATCGCCGAGTGCGGCGGCCATCTGCCGCGCCTTCTTGTTTCGCGGCATCAGGAAGCCGTGGTCGATGGCGAGGACGACGATAATCAGCGTAAGGGCAGCGGAAATCCACGGGTCACCCATCGAGTAACCGCCTTTGTCCACAAGAAGTAGCCCGAAAATTACCGTCAGGACGGTCCCGGCCGAGGTGACGAACAGTTCAGAGAAGCGCATCAGATTAAGAAGCGCTAAGACGACTCGGGCTGAGCTGGCCCGGCCAACAGCGATGCCGGTTCCCGTACTCAGGCCCGCGGCGCCGAGAAGCAAGAAGACACCCAGCAGGTGTCCGAATAGGTAGACCTCTTCTGATGTCATCGGGCAACCCTCCCCAGCGGGCATCGGCGAACTCAACCCCCGCCGATCCGGCCACGCCCGAGTGTATACTGACACCATGGCGATCCGACAGCCAAGACCTTCGCGGGCCGGCTACCCTTCCGAATTCCACGGCAGGCGCATGGGCATGCAGCAGTACCTCGCACTGCCGGAGGAGAAGCCGTACCTGGAATACATCGCTGGCGTCGTGGAGCAAAAGCCAATGGTAAACGCGTCCCACCGCCGGTTGGTGCGAAAGCTCGATGCCCTCTTCGATCGCTACATCGATCGGCACGGTGGAGACGCCGGGCCGGAGGGCCGCGTCGCCCTCGTGTCGTCAGGCAACTATCAACTACCCGATACGGCGTACTGGGCGCCCCGACAGCCCTCCGGCGATGACTCGCTGCCGACGATCGCCGTCGAGGTTCGCTCGCCCGGCCAGTCACTTCAATCGCTGCGAGAGAAGTGCGCCGCCTACCTTCGAGACGGGGTGCGCGAGTGTTGGCTTATCGACCCCGAAGCGAGGACCGTTGAGCGGCTCACCGAAGCGATTCAGCAGCGCCTCGAATCCGCGGAAACGCTGGCTACGGAACACATGCCAGGCTTCGAGGTAAGTCTCCCGTCCTTCTTCGCGCTGCTCGACAAGTAACAGTTCCGCCGAAACGCACGACCCCCTAACCCACCCATGCCTCGTTGCCGAGCGCCGCCGGCAAGGGCCCATCAAGGACGAATCTGCGAATTTCGCGCCGCTGCGCGGGAAGGAAGCAATGAGCGCAGGCGCGAGGGCGCGGCAACTCAACGGGCACAAGCAAGCGATGGGCTCCGTGTTCAGCGCAGGTCAGTTCGAACTCGATGACTTCGATATGCATCGCAGCCTCAACATCTCCCCACTCCTTGCGAATGGATCCATAGGATAAACGTATGAAGCCGGAGAAACAGGGCCAGACGGACAGAGTTGTGTGAACTTTCGGGCGCTTGCTCAGCGGAACCGCGGAACCCTCGTCGCTCGATTGGCCGTTCCCGTCCCGGCCGTCGCCGTCCACAATGGATTCGATGGAATCCGACGAGGGCAGTATCTTTCGAGGGAATCGCGGCGGACTGACCCTTGGGTTGCTGATGGCCGTGACCATCGTGGCGTTCGAAGCGCTGGCTGTGAGCACGGTCATGCCACGTGCGGAAGCAGACCTCGGCCATCTCGAGCTCTACGGATGGACGTTCAGTGGCTTCCTGCTGGCAACCGTCGTAGGTATCGCCTGGGCTGGTGAACAGGCCGACCGTCACGGCCCAGGCCGGCCACTTGCGATGGGCATGGGGCTGTTCGGCGTCGGGCTGTTGATCGCCGGACTGGCGCCCTCGATGTACGTCCTCGTGGCAGGGCGGGTGATCCAGGGGTTAGGCGGCGGTGCGCTGCCGGCAGTCGCCTACGTCGTTATTGGGCGGGGTTACCCGGAGTCGTTGCGGCCGCGGATGTTGGCAATGCTGGCCTCGGCGTGGGTCGTACCTGGATTCATCGGCCCCGCGATTGGCGGTGCGCTGGCGGAATGGATCAGCTGGCGCGCGACGTTCCTGATGATTGTCCCCCTGCTTCCGCTCTCAGCCATTTTGACGCTCCCGGCGATCTACCGGCTTGGGCCACCCGAAACGGTGGCCCGCCAGCCAGGCCGATTGTTCGACGCTGTCTGGCTGGCCGGGGCGGGCGGGTTGGCGCTTGCCGGCGTCGCCACCGGGAGTCTGCTTCTCGGAGGCCCGATGGTACTTATCGGCATCGCGCTTGGGTTCCGGCCGCTACGAAAACTCCTCCCCGAGGGGACCTTGCGCGCGCGGCCTGGGATGCCGGCGGCGATTGCCGGTAACGGTTTCCTGAACATCGCGTTCTTCAGCGCCGACGCGTTCATCCCCTACCTGTTGATTACGCAGCGAGGCTACTCGACGTTCATCGCAGGTTTGGCACTGACCAGCGCGACGTTGAGTTGGACCGCCGGTTCGTGGTTGCAAGAGCACTACGCACGATCGACCTCACGGGCCGCGCGCGCCGGAGCCGGCAGCCTGCTTGTCGCGGTTGGCGTGGCTGCCACGTCGTTCGCGATGAGTGACGCGGTCCCCGGCGCCTTCGTGGCAGTCACCTGGGCTATCGCGGGGCTAGGGATCGGCATCGCCTACCCGACGTTTTCGCTCGAGATGATGGCCGGGACGCCTCCTGGACGCGAAGGCGAAACCTCGTCGGCAATGAAGCTGACCGAAACGTTGGCCGCAGCGGTCGGGATTGGCGTTGCCGGTGGGATTGTTGCCGCGGGCGCGTCAGCAGGCAGGGGCGGCGCTGCGTTAATAGGGGTGTTCCTCCTCGCCGGGGCAGCGGCAGTGATGACGATGATCATCAGCCGGAGGATTTCGACAATGGTGGCAGTTCCGGACGCTGGGAGCGTGGGAGTGGAAACGCGGGCGTTGAGCGAGACCGGCTCCTAGGGGTAATGGTTAGCCGACCTGGATTTCCGCCATGTCCAGTTCGGCCGCGATGAAGCCGAACGCTGACGTGCTGCGCCCTTCGAGGATACGCTGGAAGATGGCGCGTGCTTCGTCGGTCTGCCCGTTGTAGAAGTACCAGTTGCCGACGCCGTAGCCCTGGGTCGCGTAGATCGTCTCGATGTTGTGGATCTGCTGCGTGCCACGTTCCGGGTTCAGCAGGTCTTCCGGGGCTAGCTTCCCCTGATACATCAGGAGCCGCCGGT
>JANPDX010000090.1:0-2977 GCA_031431695.1 Dehalococcoidia bacterium | reverse complement strand
GGCTTCTGGTTTGGTCGCTTCTGGTTCCCGCAGCATTGCCCATGCGAGCAACAGCACTCCTATCGTTATTGCCGAATCGGCCACATTGAATGCCGGAAAGTTCGGCACTTTGATGAAATCGACGACTTCGCCGTCCTTTACCCGGTCGATCAGGTTTCCCACGGCTCCACCAAGCATCAGCGCGAGCCCCATCCGCATCAGCGGATGGGCGAAACCCGGGTTGAACAGGTAGACAACGATTGCCGCCATGCCCACGACACTGGTCATGATCAGTAGCGGCCCCGCGCCCTGCAAGAACCCGAACGCCGCTCCGCTGTTCGTGAAATGGACGATGTCGAGCGGCCACACCACCGGGTGGCGGTCACCAAGGTTGATGGTCTCCCGAATGACCCACTTGGTAGACTGATCCGCGGCGATAATCACCACGGCGACGATCAGAAACCACCCGTCATGCGGCCTCACCGTAATTCGGGGGCGAATTGCTTCTCGGCCTGGCGCACCTTCCATACAGCCAGTGTAGCGGGCCTTTGGGTTTTACAACGAAAACCCGCATTGCCGCCGTGAAACGCAAGACGCTACTCTGAGACTGAACGTCAACAATGGACGTACTCAGGAGAATCCGAACCATGACGCAACCGGCCACCAAGGAAACGCGCCCCGATGGCAAACTGCGCCTTCCCCCAGGTCAGCACCTCACCACTGGTTGGCCGGTCCTTCACTATGGCAGTATTCCGCGAATCGACCTTGAGTCGTGGCGATTTCACGTCTGGGGCCTCGTCGAGGAAGAGAAAAGCTTCACCTGGGATCAGTTCAACGCGCTCGGCGACACCACCGAGACCAACGACATCCACTGCGTGACCACATGGAGCAAGTACGACAACACCTGGGAAGGAATCCCCTTTTCCGCGCTGCTCGATAACATCAAGCTCAAGCCCGAAGCCAAATACGCCATGCTGCACTGCTACGGCGGCTACACCACCAACGTGCCCCTCGCCGACCTGATGCGCGAACAGGTCATGTTCGTCCGAAAGCACAACGGCGAGGAACTCTCAACCGAACACGGTTGGCCATTGCGCCTGGTCGTACCCCACCTCTACTTCTGGAAGAGCCCAAAGTGGATCGGCGGCATCCAGTTCCTTGAGCGCGACAAGCCCGGCTTCTGGGAAACCTACGGCTACCATATCTACGGCGACCCGTGGCGCGAAGAACGCTATTCCTGACCAGTTAAAGTCGAAAGGACTGAGGACTGAGTGGTTGCCACTTTCGCCCCAGTCCTTTTGCCTTTCGCCTTTGCGAAGCCGTCAGGCTTCGATAGGCATGGGGAAAAACTCCATGAACTTGGCCCACCACTCTTCGTCGGTCTGCTTGTCGCCAAGTTGCTGGTATTCCTCGTCGGTCAGGCGCCGCCTGCCTTCCACGAAGGGTGCCGCGTCCGCTCCAACCAGGTAGCGCAGCTTCGGCGTATCCGTGGTTACCGCGTCTTCAATGACCTTCGCGACAACCGACGGATGCCCACCGCCGGCCGCCGCCTGCGCATAGAGATCTCGCATTCGGCGGTCAAGATCGACATAGGGCGAGTTTTCGAAGTCACCCCATGCGGCCGCGGCCTTGTCCAGGATGGGTGTGATGAAGAATCCGGGCTCAACGAGCGCGACCCGGATGCCGAATTGCTTCACCTCGATCGCCAGGGTTTCGGTGGAGCACTCCAGTGCCCACTTCGAACTGTGATATTGCCCCGCAATTGGCGCCACAATGCGCCCTGCGACGGAAGTCACATTGACGATAGTCCCCGAGCCGCGCTCCCGCATGCCCGGTAGCACCGCCCGAACCACGCGCAGCGGTCCGAAGAAGTTCGTTTCCATTACCGCGTGAAGCTCTGCATCGGACGTTTCCTCAACAGCCCCAACCCCGGTGATGCCCGCGTTGTTCACCAGCACGTCAATCTGGCCTTCGGCGGCAAGGACTTCCCGCACAGCGCGATCGATAGACGCCTGCGAGTCTACGTCGAGCTGCGTGATCCGAACGTCGAGCTTTTCCGATGCAGCCGCTTCCTTCAAAGGCCCGGCCTTCGCCAGGTTGCGCATGGTTGCGTACACCCGGTTCCCGGAACGGCCAAATTGCAACGCCGATTCGAACCCGATTCCCGTGCTGCATCCCGTGATAAGTACAACGGCCATGTGGATTCCCCCAGGTGGTTTGCGGGGACTCTACGGGGTTAGCGCTCGCGCGCATACAGTTGGTTAACGGGCTGCTAACCACACCCTACTGGATTGTGACCGTGCCCTTCATGGCCGCTCCGTGGATCCCGCACTCGTAATGGAAGATGCCTGCCTTCTGAAAGGCGAAAGCGAATGTGCCGGCCCCGCTCAGTACCGGTGAAGCTATCGCTTTCTCGTCGAAGCTGCCCTGTACCGAGTGGTTCGCCTTCCCGGTCCACTTCCAGGTCACCGTCGTCCCAACCGGCACCTGCAGGGCGATTGGCGAAAACTTGTTGTCACTCAGCGTCACGGTTGTCAGCGCAGCCGGTAGCCCACGACCGGCGCTGGCTTCGGCCTGCCGGGTTGGAGCAGCATCGTCCGCATCGCCGCAACCCGCGATCCCAACCAGCGCAGTCGTGACCATTGCCACAGCAAACACTCGAACACGTCTCATCGGATACTCCTCAGGCTCCAGGCTTTGTCGGTGCGTCATTCCACCGAAGCGATGAACGGATAAAGGACCTGACCGCCGCCTAATCCCTCGACATCAGCCGCGGGATACCGCTCGCTGACCAGCGTCCGTGCCGCGTCGAGCCGTCCTTCAGACACCTCGTGCCCGCCGTAGATCGTCACAAGGCTTCCGGTCTCAACGCCAGCCGCCTGGAGCCCGGCCAGCAGCGCTGCCTCTTCGTTGTCGGTACCCGCGACGAGCTTGCCGTCTACGAGCACGATCGCCTGCCCCTCGCGCACGGCGACTCCGTCCGTGGTCCGCGAAGCCC
>JANPDX010000089.1:0-2166 GCA_031431695.1 Dehalococcoidia bacterium | reverse complement strand
TTGCGGTGACCGGTGTCACGCAGCGTGGCGGCCGCATGCAGCAGCGATGCCATGTCCGTCTCTTGAACAAGTTCCCGAGCTTCGACATCGGTCACGGCTTCACCCGAGAGGGCACGCTGGATCGCGAAGGCGGTGGGTGCGAGCATGAGGCGGCTCCGGCGCTGGAGTCAGTTCAATACTTGAACTTATGGTGTCGCGTGCGTAGCATATCGCAACTGTCACCGGGAGGGTAGCCCCATGGTCCGATCAATTCGATGTCCCGTCGCAAGCACGCTGGACCTTGTTGGAGATCGCTGGACTCTCCTCGTCGTTCGCGATCTTCTGCGTGGGCGCTCAAGGTTTTCGGAGCTTCGAGACTCGGTGGAAGGCATTCCGCCGGCAATCCTGTCCCTTCGGTTGAAACTGCTCGAAGAGAACGGAATCCTTCGAAGGCGGCAGTATCAGACCAACCCACCAAGGTTCGCCTATCAGCTAACGTCGAAGGGCCACGCGCTCGGCGTGGTGGTGGGGGCCCTTGCGAGTTGGGGAGAGAAGTTCGCCGAGAGCGACCTTGCGCTCGTGGACGACGAATGCGGCCACGGCGTCCGCGTGGTCTATCACTGCCCGACCTGCGCCAGGCGTTCGCCCGGCAGCAGAGTGCGAATGGTCGATAGCCCTTCTTCACCCGCGGCCCCGTTTGCCGCCCTTCATAGCCCGGCGATACACTAGGCGTTCGATTATTTCTTCCTCGCGGAGTTGTTTGTGCATGTCATTGGGCTGACTGGCGGGATCGCCAGCGGTAAATCCACTGTGACCAAGTTTTTCAAGGATCGCGACGTACCGGTCATCGATGCCGATATCCTCGGCCACCGTACGTACGATCCAGGGACTGACACCTTCGCCGCCGTCGTCCAGGCGTTCGGCAGCGAATTAGTCGACGCCGACGGCAGCATCGATCGGCGCGTCCTTGGCGGAAAGGTCTTCGGTAAGCCGGACGAGCTCAAGCGCCTGACCGACATCGTTTGGCCGGGTATTCGCAAGCTTGCTAGCCAATCGCTTTCGGATTTCGAGGCGGCCGGAAACTCGCTGGTTGTGCTTGAGGCGGCTGTGATGTTCGAGGCCGGCTGGGAAGACCTCGTCGATGAAGTTTGGGTAGTGGTTGTTGAGCCCGACCTTGCCGTCCAACGCCTCGCGACGCGCAACGGCCTCGATGAGGCGGCGGCGCGAGCGCGGATCGAATCACAGTTGTCCAACGCCGAACGAATCGCTCGCGCAAATAAGGTCATAACGAATAACGGGACGCTCGAAGACCTTCAAACCGGGATCGAGCAAGCCTGGGACGAACTTCAACATCGCCTGCAGTCAGCAGCCGGGAGGTAATCACTTGACCGATTCAGCAACTCCGATCGTATCCACGACCTACGCCGTTGAGGAGTACGCCGTCCACGACGAGCCGTACTACCTGCCCATCGGCGACGAAGTCGAGTTGTTCGAAACCGCCTACTCGCAGCGGATCCCGGTGCTCCTTAAGGGGCCAACCGGCGCTGGCAAGACCCGTTTCGTTGAGTACATGGCTCACAGGCTTGGCCGGCCGATGATGAAAGTTTCCTCGCGCACCGGCGAAATGGCCGAGCACCGGATGCCACTTATTACGGTCGCCTGCCACGAAGACCTTACCGCCAGCGACCTCGTTGGGCGCTATCTGCTCGATACCGATGGGACGCGGTGGGTGGATGGGCCACTGACTCGCGCTGTGAAGGTCGGCGCCATGTGTTACCTCGACGAAGTTGTCAGGCTCGCAAAGACACCACTGTCCTGATCCACCCACTGACTGACTACCGCCGTCTGCTGCCGATCGAAAAGCTCGGCCAGGTCGTCGAGGCCGCTGACGGCTTCTTGCTTGTCATCTCCTACAACCCGGGATACCAGAGCGCTCTCAAGGACCTCAAACATTCGACGCGCCAGCGATTCATCGCCATCGAATTCGACTACCCGCCGCGCGAGCTTGAAGCTCAGATCATTTCTCACGAATCCGGTTGTTCGCGAGAGGCATCCGTCGATCTCGCCCGTCTCGGCGAGAAGGTGCGAAACCTCAAGGAGCACGGACTTGGTGAAGGCGTCAGCACCCGGTTGCTGGTTTACGCCGGAAAACTGATGTCTCAAGCGGTGCCCGCCCGGCGCGCCTGC
>JANPDX010000088.1:0-2181 GCA_031431695.1 Dehalococcoidia bacterium | reverse complement strand
CGGAACGCATGGAATTATGTTTAGTCTTGTCTCCGCCGCGAATGGCATGCATGTGAGCCGCTGCGCGAGCTTCGGCAACGCGATCATCCTCGATGTCTCGGACTACCTCGAATACCTGATGCTGGACGACGAAACCGAAGTCATAGGGATGTACGTGGAAGGCGTGAAGGACGGGCGGCGCTTCTTCGAAACCTTGCGCGAGGCCTGCAAGCGCAAGCCAGTCATCGTCTGGAAGGGCGGCCAGACCGAAGCCGGGGCCCGCGCCACGATGTCGCACACGGGTTCGCTCGCGGCGCCGCAGGCTGTTTGGGACGGCATGATGAAGCAGTGCGGCGCCATCACCACGAACAACCTCGACGAGACCATCGACGCCTTGAAGATGCTGCTCAACGCCAGGCGCCCGACTGGGAACGGCATGGCATTGCTCGCACAGACCGGCGGACAATCGGTTTCGATAACCGATGCGTTCGCGAAGGCCGGGCTACGCGTGCCGCGATTCAGCGAAGCCAGCTACAAGGAACTGGGCGAGTTCTTCAACGTGGTAGGCGGCAGTTACCAGAACCCGCTCGACATGGCCGGCACGATCCAGGGGTCGATGGACACGCTGGACCGCATCCTTCGCATCCTTGATGCCGACCCTAATGTGGATGCAATGGCGATGGAGCTCTCGGCGATGTTCGCCGCGCGCCAGTGGAAGAAGCACCCGGAATCGCTGGACAAGACGATCGAGGAGATCGTGGCGCACAAAGAACGTTCCCAGAAGCCGTTCATCGTGATCCTCCACCCGGCGCACGAGGCCGAGTACGTTGCTGGCATTGGGCCGAAGTTCCATGGGGCCGGCATCCCGTTGTTCCAGAGCTTCGAACGGGCGGCGGCGGCGTACGCGAAGGTGCTGGCGTTCCAGCGAAACTAGGCACCCGGGCTGTTGCGATATACTGGGCCGGAATGACGGCGAAAGAAGCGTTACGGGATTTTTTTGACGACATGTCTGAAGAAGACGCGCTGGGTTGGCTGTCGCTCAAAGACTCCAGCCTGGTCGATTGGCTTAAGAATGAGTCGCCAAGCGTGACGGCTGCGGAGCTCTTACAGTTCCCGATGATTTTGCGACACCTCGTATTGCGCTACTCGGCGCAGTTCTACACCGCAGAAGACGCTGCGTTCGACGTGGCGGAGAACGAAATCTGGGAACCAGCATCAACCGAAGCGCTCGCCCACATCGATGACTGACCTGTCACCTTTGCGCGGGGAAATCTGGTGGGTGGGCCTCGATCCCACTCTGGGCGCTGAGATGAGCAAGACCCGCCCCGCGGTAGTCTTGAGCAGTTCGGGCATGGCTCACGTTCCGTTGCGAATCGTGGTTCCGGTGACCAGTTGGCAAGGCCAGTTCCAACAGCACCCCAACAAGGTGATGCTCCGCCCCACAGCCACGAACGGCCTCCGGGGGGTTTCCGCTGCGGATGTCTTGCAGGCAAGGTCGGTTTCGCTCGTTCGGTTCGGTCAGCGCCTCGGTCAGTTGGACATTGAATCCTTGACGCGAGTCGCGGCGACGATGGCACTTATCATCGATTGGAGGCCAACATGAACACTCGCCAACTCGGTCCACTCGGTGCCGTTTCGGCGCTAACGCTTGGAGGCGGCGGCTTAGGCCAGGTCTGGGGTGCGACCACGCGCGACGAAGCCATCGCAACTGTCCGTGAGGCCGTCGAATCGGGCATCACGCTGTTGGACATGGCGCCCATCTACGGTCGCGATGGCGAGGCTGAACGGGTTATCGGTGAGGCCTTCGGCGGTCGCCTGCCTGACGGCGTGCGCATCACCACCAAGTGCCTGCTCGGCAATCCTCCGGCGGCAGACGTTTACGAACGGCTTTCGAGCAGCCTGGACCTGAGCCTTGAGCGGATGAAGTTGGATCACGTCGATGTGTTCATTCTGCACGGGATGATCGACGCTGATGCGCCCGGCGGTGCTACGACGCGGGTTTCGCTGGCGACGTTCCGCGAGGCCGCCGTGCCCGCGTTTGAACGCATTGTGGCGACTGGCCGGGCACGGGCGTGGGGGATCACCGCAGTGGGATACCCGGACGCGATACTGGCAGCCCTGGACGATTCGCCGCATCCCGCCGTGGCGCAGTGCATCACAAACGTCCTGGACTCTCCCGGCGGGATGCAGCGATGGGACGGA
>JANPDX010000087.1:0-1913 GCA_031431695.1 Dehalococcoidia bacterium | reverse complement strand
CCGGAGGTGCGGGTGGCCATCGAGCTGGCCATCGAGCAGTTGGCCGGTCTGGGTGCGGAGATCGTCGACGACTTCGACCCCGGGTTTACGCGCGAGATGACGATGAAGGCGTGGGCGGTGTGCGTGGCCGAGAGCCAGGCGATCCATTCGGCGTGGTTCCCTTCGCGCAAACACGATTACAGTCCGGAGTTGCAGGGAGTCCTGACGATGGTGGTGCCCGATACGCGGGGTCTTTCGGATGCGTACCGGGCAGTGTACGACGTGCGCGAGGGGATGCGCCGAGCGATGGAGCGGGTGGACCTGGTGGTGACGCCGGGGATGATGCGGACGGCTTCGAAGATCGGCGAGGAGTTGGTCGAAGTGGAGGGGCATCAGATGAGTCCGGACTCGGCGTTCGCTTCGATGACGATGCCGTTCAACATCGGTGGTCTGCCGGCGATGACGCTGCCATGCGGGCTTTCGAGCGACGGGCTGCCGATGTCGATCCAGTTCGCGGGCAAGCCGTGGGATGAGGCGATGGTGTTGCGTGCGGGGGCGGCGTGGGAAGCGTTGAATTCACGATTGACGATTCACGATTCACGATTGGGGTTGTAGGCGGGTGGAGTTGTCGAAGGCGGTTGCTTGAGCCGGTATACTGGTCGCATGGCCGAAGCAACAGTGAAGCAAGAGATCATCAGCGCAATCGACCGGCTGCCGGACGACGCGACCCTGGAAGACGTAGCGGAGTTGATCCGCATGCACGAGTTGCTTGCTCGCGCGCGACGCGACAGTGCTGCGGGACGGAAGTTCACCACGGATGAACTCCGCGAGCGGTACGGCATCCCGCGTGAAGGTTGAGTGGGTACTCTCCGCGCGGGATCACTTGGACCAAATCACCGACGACCGAGCGGAGTGGTCGGTGGACTCTGCTCGGCGGCTGAGGGCAGCACTGCTTAGCCGTGGCGCCCAGCTCGCGACGTTCCCGAGATCCGGCCGAATGATCCCGGACTTCCAGATGGAGCATCTCCGCGAGGTTTTGGAACAGGACTTTCGCATCATGTACGAGGTGTTCCCCGACCGGGTCGAAGTGTTCGGCGTGGTGAGTTCGCGGCGGGACGTGTTCGCCGAATAGGCCCCTCAGCCCCGTTGAATCGAACCGCGACCCATCGGGAGCGGATTGTGGCGTGCGCGGCAATCTCTCCCTCACCCGCGAACCTATGTCATGTCCGGGAGTAGGAGTCGGCCAGCGCTAAGTGGAACCGCGACCCATTGGGAGCGGATCGCGGCGCACGAGGCAGTTTTTCTCTCGCCGTGAACCTGTCTCACCCCGCACCCGCCGAGGTCAACCGCCGCTAACACGTAGAATGCCCCGTGCCGAAACTCCGCGCCGACCTCGCCATGGTCTCCCGTGGCCTCGCGGAATCTCGCGACCAGGCGCTTGTAGGCGGTAGGCGTTGGGCCGTGGGCGTTAGGACTTAGACTTCGTTGCATGGCGAAGGCGCGGGTTGATGTGGTACTGGTGGCGCGCGGGTTGGCGGAGTCTCGTGAGCAAGCCCAAAGGTTGGTTAACGCCGGGCGGGTCCGTTCGGGGACGCTGACGTTCGTGAAGGCTTCGCAGATGGTGTCGGAGGATGCGGAGCTGGTGGTTTCGGAGCCGGAGCGGTATGTGTCGCGCGGGGGGTTGAAGTTGGAGGGGGCGCTTTCGGGGTTCGGCATCAATGTCTCGGGGTTGCGGTGCCTGGACCTGGGGGCTTCGACGGGTGGGTTTACGGATTGTCTGTTGCAACACGGGGCGGCGAGTGTGCTGGCGGTGGATGTCGGGCGGGCGCAGTTGCATGACAAGCTCAGGAAGGATCCGCGCGTTGTCCTGCTGGAGCAGACCAACCCGCGCGCTCTTCCCGAGCACGAGTTCCGAGTCCCGAGTCCCCAGTTCC
>JANPDX010000086.1:0-3146 GCA_031431695.1 Dehalococcoidia bacterium | reverse complement strand
AATTCAACGCCGACGGCAGCGTAGTTTTCGACGACATGGCCCCTACCTGAGGGATATGCCTTGGGGTCACGCGTGACGTGATCGCAATGAAAGCCCAAGGAATGACGCCACGTCAGATGCGCGTGGCCATCGACACCAAATATGCGGACTCCATCGAACTATCAACGCCCACCCCATACCCACCGGCCTGAGTAAACCTAGTTCTCAGCCCAGACAAGTGCCTTCAACAGCAGCGGGGAACACACGAGTCCAGCACCGGACAGCTCCGGAACCCGAAGACGCAGTGCCGACAGAAGCACACCTTCACGTCATCGAAACATGCTTCTCCACGGACCCCTTCCACGCCCTCCTTGATGAGCCAAGGCGTCATTAGGAGTGCGGCGACGGGATCGACCCACCACGCTCCCACGACGGGCATCGCAATCACCCCGACCAAAGCGGTGAGGCTCAGATATGAGCAGGCGATTGTCTCCTTCGCCTCTGCGGCCAACACCGGCATCCCCAGCCGGGCGGCCGTCCAGAGCTTGGCCAGGGACAGCGCAGGCATGGTCACGATGGAGGCGATCAGCACGGCGATGCCGAGTCGCGACTCTTCGGCTCCGTCCTCGCGAACAAGGGCCAGGACTGACTGGAACATGACAGCTGCTGCTAACAAAAGGAAGGTGGAGCCGATGAGTCTGATGGCCCGTTGCTCCGAACGTTCACCGGCTTCCTCGTCGGAGTAGGTTAGTCGCCAGATCACGGCGGCGGCTGCCAGGACTTCGAGATAGCTATCCGCACCGAACGAGACGAGCACGAGGCTCCCCGCTTCCAGTCCGGCACCTATCGCGAGGATGCCTTCAACGGCGTTATAGGCCACGGTGATTAAAAGCAGTCCGAACGCAAGGCGACGAAGGTTTTTGGAGGTCATCTCCTAAAGAGTAGCGAAAGCTGGCCCAACGCAAGGACTGGCAGGCTATTGGGCAGGTGCGGGCGATGGCCACTGAGACTCCAATGACCGGCGGTTCACCTGACGAAATTGCGATTCGCTGGCGGAACCTGGGGTCGACTCAATTCGCTCTCGTCCGGGAAAGACCGACGAGCTGTAGCTACCACCGCGCAGTCATCGTTACCAGATCACGAACATAGGCATACGTTTTCGAAACTGACCAAAGCGCTCTCGGTTCCGCTGCGGATCGAAGTGGAGCTTCGTAGTCGGTGAATCCGTTGGCGCAAGAATTGCGGAGAGTTCGACACAAGAGGTTAAGTGCCGCAAATCCCTTCCGCGAGGTGCGGTTGGAGAGTCGCGCCCGGGAACCTGGCGCTTGAAAAACGGCGGCGCCTCTAGCCGCCAAAATCGCCCTTGAAGTACAGGTGCAACGCATCCTCGCCGACCGGGCTCTGCACCGGAACGGTCATGTGGAAGAGGTGAGGCCCGTCCATGCCGGGGTGCATCTGCATACTGACCGCGACCAACGCCTTCTCACCCGCAGCAATGGAGTTCTGACTCAACTGGGGCTCGGGCGGGCAGCATCCGTCGAGGACTTCAATGGTTGGTTCGCCGAGTTTTGCCGTCCCGGAGCCTGTGTTGACGAGCTCGTAGACCTGGCTGACGGTCGTATTGAGCGGAAGCTTGCCGCGGTCGACAGCTGGCTCACTCACTCGTACGCCCGCTGCGACTTGGGGAGCCTTCGCGACCGGGATGTCGATGACCACAGATTCAGTGCTGATGGCCACGTTTGTGTTCTCGTCGCCGTTGTTGGCGGATGTCCAGACTGCGCCGATGATCCCTAGCGTTGCACCGCCCACCACAGCCAACAGGCTGCCCTGAATCCATCTGCGCGAGTGCGTGTCATGGCGGCGAGGCCTGTTTGTGGTGTTCATCTCAAGTTCCTCCGGGGGTGTCGGTAGGCTTTCCATACGCGGAATACTTCGCGTCGATTGCAGTTCGAATTGCGTGCACATCCTGGCCGTCGACCAGCATGCGCTCGGCGTCATCGGCCTCCATGCCACAGATACCGCAACCACTGGCATGTGGCTCATAGCCGCCTTCGGGCCGGACAAAACAATCCAGCAGACTTCCGTGTCCAAGGCCGGAGCAACCGCAGTAACAGGGAATGTGTTGCGCAAGCTCCGGTCGCGACTCGATGAAGTGATAGTTTTGCACTGTAGCCTCGGGCAACCCGTCGAGTGCGAACGAAGTGGGTGTGCTTCCGCCCCACAGGATCCCTGCCGCAGCAATCGAGGCGACGACGCTCGCTGGTACCACGCCCCCGACGACGGTTGCGACCAGGATTCTGTGCGGCACGTGAGCCTACCTTCGTCGTCCCGCGCATCGCTCGCTGCGGGACTAGTGAACTACTACCGGATGTAAGAGTGACAGTGCAGGGTTCGCCGCTCACGGGCCGAAAGGGTCCAAAACAGGGGCCAAGCGTCCCCCGCGAGTTCGAAAGCTCGCGGTCGGGTTCCGAGGCCACCGATTGAGTCGGCGCACCGGCCAGGCGGTACCTCTCGGGTGCGGAGCTTCTGGACGTTCGGTTCTGGTCCAGTAACCGGGCCGCCCGGAGCGGCGCGAACAGCTTAGCGGTGCCCAGGTGGGCAGAGAACGCAGTGCAGACGCCCACCACCGTCACTCGCGACGCGGTCAGTGGCAGGCCGATGCGCTTTTTGGGCAGGGCTCGGTCTCGATACCGCCCGGCGGGAGGCGGTCGGCGCAGTTTTCGCCGGGAATGCAGGCTTCATCGCTCACGGCGGTGATTTCAGTGTCGAGCGAGGCGGCTGCCGGTCCGTAACTAATCAGTACTCGGCCGAGGTCAGTCATTTTTTCGAACTGAAGGCCGTCTACTCTGACTCCATTGACGACGAACTTCAGGGAATTAGTACTGTCGTTGCAGTGACGTTCGTCCGTGGCCAGTTTCAGGCAACTGTCTGTGAGCTCCATCCCTAGGGACAGAAAAAATTCGTCGTAGGTAGTTTGCTCGCGGTGGAGGTGAGCGATATTGGTCCGTCGCGCGTGGATATGGACGTTGGGGCTGCGGTCGTCTTCCTCAGTCGATAGGAAGCGCGCGTTGTCGAACCCCAACTGCGCTCCTTGAACAAAGACAGCAAAGTCCTGGTGCTCGTGAACGCCCTGACGGAGCGTGCCGCCGGTGGTCATCGCGCTGTCC
>JANPDX010000085.1:0-2124 GCA_031431695.1 Dehalococcoidia bacterium | reverse complement strand
ATCGTGACCGTCACGAACTTGCAGTCGTGTGGCGCCGAGGGCGCCCGGATGTGTCGATAATGCGTCTAGAATTCCAGCCGCCCGGCCCAGCTCCAGTCGGTTAGACTTCGGCATCGCAAGTCGAGGTTTTTCGGATGACCGACCTGGAAGACGCTTTCCAACGCAGTGCATCGAACGCCGGAGCCTGCCTGTCCGCTGCTGAACTGGCGCTCGCTCGCGGGACTGTCGACATGGTCCTGCCGCTGGGCACTGGGTGGCTCCCGGCTGGGGCGAGCACTCTCACGCGATTCTCAGTGAACTCGGCTTACCCGGACATCGAAGTCGAGTCCCTGTTCGCACAAGGCATCGGTCGATGACCTAATCCCCGAACACCGGCCGCATCGCGGTCCAGGCACTTCAACGGAGGAACGAGATGAACCCCACGCTGCAATCATGGACCGAGGCTACGTTGCTAAACGTGCCGACGCCGAACGTCGAACTCGTAAGTCATGACCGGGTCTTCGGTTCGCCCCTGGCCGTCCGGGAGGCGGCGGTCACAGTGCTGGGCTTGGTCGGGACAGCGGCGAACGACCTCTGGGAACTCAAGACCGGGAGAAGGCAGGTCGTCTCGATCGACACGCAGCAGGCCGAGCTGTCGATGGGCAGCGCTTGGCTTCTCAAGATGGACGGAGAACTCACCGGTGTGAAACATCCGATGGGCGCCAGTCCCGTCGAAGGGCCGTTCGAGTGCTCGGACGGGCGGACTATCTACTTTCTCTGCGTCTTCCCTGCGATCATCCAAGGAACCATTGATGTTCTCGGCTGCGAACTGACCCGGGAATCTGTCGCAGACGCGGTGAAAGCGCGGACGTCAGATGAACTCGAAGCAGCGCTAGTCGCGCGGGGCCTCACGGGTGTCGTCATCCGAAGCGCCGACGAGTGGCGAAGCCACCCACAGGGAAGTGCCCTTCTGCCGCAGCCCGTCGTTCGATTCACGAAGCTGGATGACAGCCCACCCGTTCCACTCCCTACCGGTCCCAGGCCGTTGTCCGGGATTCGGGTGATGGATGCCACACGCGTCATCGCTGGCCCGATGGCCACGAGGACACTGGCTGAGTTCGGTGCCGACGTACTCCAGATTTCAGCGCCAGGACTACCCGACCTCATCGCGACCGAAGCTGACACCGCGCACGGGAAGCGCCGATGCAAGATCGACCTAGACTCCAGCTCAGGCGTGGAGCAGTTCAAGTCCCTCGCTTCGGCGGCCGATGTCCTCGTGCAGGCGTTCCGCGGTGGGAGTTTCGCCGCACGAGGACTCGGTCCATCCGAGATGTCTCGGACGCGTCCCGGACTGATCTATGTCTCCGAATCTGCCTACGGAGCGACAGGGCCTTGGGCGTCGAAGCGGGGATTCGACGGAAACATACAGGCCGCATGCGGAGTCCACCATCTGCATCAATCTGTCGGATTTGACGCCCGCGAGCGACACGGGCTTGCACTCGCCATCAATGACTATTGCACCGGCTACTGGGGAGCCTACGGAATTCTCGAGGCTCTCCGTCGCCGCGCCGTCGAGGGAGGCTCGTGGCACGTTGAACTGTCACTCGCACAAACCATGACGTGGTTCTTAAGGCCGCCCCTGCTCGCCGCCCCCGAGGTGGGACTCCCGAAAAGTGAATCCGGAGCCTTGTTCGCCAGCCACGCCGAAGAATCCGACTCGCCGTACGGAAGGCTGACAAGACTTAAACCCACTCTGCAGCTCAGTGAGACGCCGAACTATTGGGAACTCCCGACTGCCCTTCCGGGAACACATCCAGCGTCCTGGGTGTAAAGCCGGTCACTAACAAGCGATCGTGTTCGCTGCGGCCCGCGCCTCCAGTTCCCATCATGGATCACGGTCTCAGTGAGTGTTGGGTAGAATTCGCCATCAGCTATGACGAAACAAGTCGCCCTCGTGTGGCGGGGTGAACCCGGCACTCATTTTGAAGCTAGCGGCCTCCCGCCCGTAGGCAGGGCGCTGCAGGCACGTGGGCTCGAAGTCGAGGATGTGCCCTTCTCGGAAGAGGCAGCCGACGGTGTTCGCGAACAGCTTCTCGTAGCCGATGCGGCTCTGGTGTGGGTTGATCCGATATCGACGCGCGACGG
>JANPDX010000084.1:0-2051 GCA_031431695.1 Dehalococcoidia bacterium | reverse complement strand
GTCGGTCAGGACTCCGCTGAAGTAGCCGATGGCATTGGCGGTCACCGGCGGGTTTTCCTCAGCGCCAGTAAGGGTGACCTGTTTGATCGTTGCCGATGGGGCCGTTTGCGCTGATGTCGGCGTGGCCGATCCGAGGATCATCGTCAGCCCCAGGGCCACCGCTCCAAGTATGGCGACGGGAGTTACCCGCCCTCGCCAGTTTGATAGTAGCTTCATCGAGGTGTTCTCTCCTTCAGGTTGGCTGGCAGTCGCCGCAGCGGCGATTGTACAGGGCGCGCCGATGATGGCTCTAAGATGGTAAGGAACCGTAAAGGTTCGTGGCAAGAGCCCGCTCGAACGTTAGAAGAGCGCGTTGGAAAGCTTCCTCTGGTATTCCCGCGTGATCTCGGAGTCGAGGCCAAGAATGTCGAAAATCGCCAGCGCGGCCTTTCGCGCAGCGCCGTCCGCAAAGACTTTGTCGAGCCTGATGGATTCGAGCAGTTCATCGAGGGCGTCCTCGTATTTCGCATTGGCAGCTAGCATCAGGCCCCAGCGGTAGCGATCGCGAGGATTCCGGGGGTTGGCAACTGCGGCGGCCCGAAGGTCTTCATCAGCTTGCTTGGCCGCAAAGCCGTCGAGGAAGATTCGGTGCCTCAAGGTCTTGGCGCGGCGGTCCGTTGGCGCGCGTTCGAGAAGTTCGCCGGCAGCTTCGGTCTCGCCGCGGGAAAGCAGGATCGTCGCGAGACCGACGAGTGCTTCGGGCTGGCCCGGCTGTTTGGCAAGGATGACGCGGTAGCTGGTTTCGGCCGCCTGGACATTGCCCATGCGAAGATAGTCTTCGGCTTCCTCCGTGACGCGGATAGCGGGACCGGGGATGACCTTTTCGAAAAAGGCGCGGACCTGCGGTTCGGGATATGCGCCGGTGAACTCGGCGATTACCTTGCCGTCTTTGAACGCCTTCACGGCTGGTATGCCCTGGATTCGGAAGAGGGCCGAGACTTTCGGATTCTCATCCGTGTTGAGTTTCGCGAGTACCACTTTGTCGTGGTTCTCTTCCGCGACCTTTTCGATGATGGGGCCGAGGACGCGGCAGGGGCCGCACCAGGGCGCCCAGAAATCGACCACCACCGGGATGGTTTTCGAGCGTTCCTGGACTTCGATGGCGAAGTTGCCATCAGTGACTTCAACGTAGGTTTTCGGAAACATGCAGCGGCTCCGGAATAGGTTCTATGTGCAGAGAATCGTAGCGAAGTGACGGCGGGCTGTCAGGCCTGTTCGCGGAGGCGCTGGACTTCGGCAAGGGGAGTGATTTCTTCAGCGGGGACTTCCACGACGGCGCCATCGCGCCAGATCCAGATCGAGTGGCCGAGGAGGCGATGGCGCTCGATGTCCTTGTCGATGGAGCCCTGCATGGCACGCGCTTGCGCAGTTGAGTCGTGGATGAGCTCATCGAGAGGGCGAGTCCGCTGAATCATTGGTGCGCGGCTCCTCGTATGAGTTTCCAAGTGAGTCCATCATACACCGCTTCGGTCACATCCAAAGAGCCCTTCGCGACCTCGAATCGGCTGTTGGGACTCGTGTTGTCAAACATCGTCCAATCGTCGGCGATGGGTTGATACAACTCGAAGAAGTTTCGAAGCCCGCCGGCGTATCGCCTGCGGACGAGGTCGTCAGGGACGAAGTGGCCGCCGTCTCGTACGCGACCCTTGATTCGGCCAATGGACAGCTCTGGACTCGGAATCCAAAGATAGTTAAGGCGAAATGAGTAGCCTCGCTCGCGGCGGAGAGTGGCAATCCAGGGCGCAAAGCTCCGGCTTGCGAGGGTGGTTTCGAAGGCGAAATCGCGGCCCTCGTTCGCGAGTTCACGGAGGCGCGTCAGCATTATGCGCCCGGCTTCGATGGCGGCACCTTCGGGATTGAAGGCGGAGAGTCCGCGGGCGATCACGTCGGCATTGACGAAATCCTCGATCCCGAGCAAACCATCGAGCAGCCCTGGAGCGGCGGTCGATTTACCTGCGCCGTTTGGACCGGCAATCACGACAACGTGCGGCACGAGTGCTAGTTCGCCTTCT
>JANPDX010000083.1:0-36392 GCA_031431695.1 Dehalococcoidia bacterium | reverse complement strand
CGCCATTCTCAACAAGGACAATCGCATCCTGATTGAAGGCGTGAACATCATCAAGCGCCACCAGCGCGCTCGCCAGCAGGGCCAAGCCTCCCAGATTATCGAACGCGAAGCGCCAGTCCATATGAGCAACGTGATGCTGATTGACCCCAACAACGACCAGCCCACCCGTGTCGGCTTCCGCCGCCGTGAAGATGGCACCATGGTCCGCGTTGGAAAACGCAGCGGAGAGGACATCGAGTAATGCCGCCGCGATTGAAGGAGACGTACAAGACCGAAGTTGCCGTCGCGCTCAAAGAGCACTATGGCTACGGAAACGTGATGCAGATCCCGCGCATCACGAAGATCAACGTGAACATCGGCCTCGGCGAAGCCCTGACTGATGCGAACGCATTGGATAAGGCGACCGAAGAAGTCAGCGCCATCACCGGCCAGAAGCCCGTCATCACTCGCGCGAAGAAGTCCATCGCGAACTTCCGTCTGCGTGAAGGCAACCCCATCGGCGTCGCCACCACCCTGCGCGGTGACCGCATGTGGGAGTTCCTTGACCGCCTGGTGAGCGCTGCTCTCCCTCGCATCCGGGACTTCCAGGGCCTCAACCCTAACGCCTTCGACGGTCGCGGCAACTACAGCCTCGGCCTTCGCGAACAGCTCATATTCCCCGAAATCGAGTACGACCGTGTCGACAAGGTCCGGGGTCTCCAGGTCACTATCGTGACTACCGCAAAATCCGATGATGAAGGCCGGAAGCTCCTCGAGCTGATGGGCCTGCCATTCAGGAAGAACTGAGGAGGCGCCCATGGCATCGAAAGGCATCGTCCTGCGCGATCAGCGCCGCCGCGAACTCAATGCGAAGTTCGCACCGCGCCGCAAGGAATTGAAAGAACAGCTGCGCAAGTCCTGGGATAACCCCCAGGAAGTCACGCGTCTGCAGGGGGAACTGATGAAGATCCCCTTGAACGCCAGCCCCACGCGGCTTCACAACCGCGACTACATCACGGGCCGGCCGAAAGCGTACATTCGCAAGTTCGGCCTCTCCCGCATCACCTTTCGCGAACTTGCCCACAAAGGCATGATCCCGGGAGTTACGAAGTCCAGCTGGTAAGTGCGCAAGCAAACTGCTAGAGGGGAAGAGCTATGAGTGCAAGTGACCCGATCGCTGACATGTTGACCCGAATCCGGAACGCCACCGCGGCGCGCCACGATACGGTCCTCATGCCGGCCTCCAAGATCAAAGTTGCGATCGCGAATGTCTTGAAGGAAGAAGGCTTCATCAAGGACTTCACGGTTGCCATCGATGAAGGCAAGCCTCAGCCCAACCTGAAGGTCGACCTGAGCTACGGTGGGCGAAAGACCCCCGTGCTCAACGGCATTCAGCGCGTGAGCAAGCCTGGCCTTCGGGTGTATGTCCAGCGCCGCGAGATCCCTCGGGTTTACGGCGGGTTGGGCATTGCCATTCTTTCGACGCCGAAAGGTGTCATGTCGGGGCAGGAGGCCCGTCGCAACGAAGTTGGCGGCGAAGTCCTCTGCTACGTTTGGTAGGAGGAACGAGATGTCGCGCATCGGCCGTCAGCCCGTAACCGTCCCCGCCAGCGTCACCTTCACCGTGAACGATGAAAACATCGTTTCCGTGAAGGGTCCCAAAGGCGAGCTTGTCCGCCAGTTCGCGCCAACCATGGCTTTCAACCGTGATGAAGGCGTGATTAACGTCACCCGTCCGAATGACGAAGGCAAGCAACGTTCGTTGCACGGCCTTTCCCGAACGTTGCTCAGCAACATGGTGGTTGGCGTCACCGACGGATTCACGAAAACGCTCGAAGTGCAGGGTGTTGGCTACCGCGCCCAAATGCAGGGCTTGAACCTGCAACTGGCGCTCGGCTTTTCACACCCGGTCATCGTGACTCCTCCCGCAGGTATCTCCTTCCTCGTTGAGGGCCCCCGCGTAAGCATTCAGGGCATCGACAAGGAGAGGGTCGGGCAGGTTGCGGCCAACATCCGCAAGCTTCGGCCCCCGGAGCCCTACAAGGGCAAGGGCATCCGCTACACAGGCGAACGCGTTCGCCGCAAGGCTGGCAAGGCCGGGAAGGTAGGCAAGTAATGGCAAAAGCAACGTCAGTTCTCGCCCGAAGCCGCCGCCATGCACGCGTGCGCAAGTCCGTCTCGGGTACTCCGATCCGGCCGCGACTCAACGTGTTCCGCAGTTCGCAGCACATCTACGCGCAGGTCATCGACGACCTCGCCGGTCACACCCTCGCCGCCGCCAGCGATGCCGACAAGGCACTCGCAGGCGAAATCATGGGCAAGACCAAAAGCGAACGAGCGGCCATCGTCGGCAAAGCCATCGCCGAGCGCGCTCAGGCCAACGGGGTTTCCCTTGTGGTCTTTGATCGCGGTGGCTACAAATACCACGGTCGCGTGCAGGCTCTCGCCGATGCCGCCCGCGAAGCCGGATTGGGGTTCTAAATGGCTGACAACACCCATCGAGACCAGCGCGACCGCCGCGATAACCGCAATGATGGCGGCGACGAACTCACTGAAAAGGTCATCTACATCAACCGCGTCGCGAAAGTTGTTAAGGGCGGACGCCGCTTTAGCTTCAGCGCGCTCGTGGTTGTCGGCGATGGCCAGGGCAGCGTCGGTGTCGGGCTTGGCAAGGCCAATGAAGTGCCAGAGGCGATACGCAAAGGTTCGACGCAAGCACGTCGAGGCATGATCAAAGTTCCAATGAAGGGCGGCACCATTGCCCACCCCGTCTGGACCCGCTTCTCCGCAGCCAGGGTGATGATGAAACCCGCCAGCCATGGCACCGGCGTCATTGCCGGGGGCGCGGTTCGCGCCATCATGGAAGCAGCTGGAGTCACCGATGTCCTCGCCAAGACTTTCGGTAGCCGCAACCCCGTGAATGTCTCGCGAGCCACGATTGAAGGCCTTTCGTCGCTCCAGGATCCGACGGGCGCTCGCGCTCGTCGGCTCGCGATTGCCAGGGGAGAAGGCTAATGGCCACCTTCGAAATCATGTGGCGCAAGAGCGCCATCGGTTACAACAAAGACCAGAAGGACACGATTCGCCGGCTCGGTTTTCGCCGGTTGAACCAGTCCATCGTCCTCGAAGACACACCGGCCCATCGTGGCATGGTGCACAAGGTGACTCACCTCGTAGATGTCGTGGAAGGTGACGCGTAATGAGCATCGGCGCAGAAGAACTCCGCCCCCCGCACGGCGCTACTCACTCCAAGAAGCGCATTGGCCGCGGCAACGGCAGCGGCCAGGGCACATACGCCGGCAAGGGGCTCAAGGGCCAGAAGTCGCGTTCCGGCAAGAAACTGCCGTACGACGCCTTCGAAGGTGGCCAGTTCCCCATGTCCCGCAAGTTCCACGTATTGCGGGGCTTCAACAACAAGTGGCGAGTGGCCTTCCAGCCCATCAATCTCGCCGCGCTCGATCGCTTCGACGCCGGGACTTCCGTTACGCCCGAAAGCCTGCGCGCCGCCGGCGTCCTCAGGAACCTAAACGAACCCGTGAAGGTACTCGGTAACGGCGACATCTCGAAGAAACTGACCGTCTCAGCTCATCGCTTCAGCGAAACCGCAAAGACGAAAATCGAAGCCGCCGGTGGCACCTGCATTCTCCTCGATGCTCCCGCCGAAGACGCGAAGGATAGCTGACGATGTCTCAACAGCCCGCCCAACGGCCCCGCCTGCTACAGGCCATGGTCGACGCTTTCCGGCAGGAAGACGTACGGCGGAAGCTGTTGTTCACGTTGGCCATGCTCGTGGTCTTCCGCTTCGTCGCCCACGTGCCAATACCGAATGTTGACCGTGACGCGCTGAAGACGGCATTCGAAGGCAACGCCCTTCTCGACTTCCTGAGCATCTTCTCGGGTGGCGCGCTACAGAACCTGAGCGTCGCGGCCTTGGGCGTCTATCCGTACATTACGGCGTCGATCATCGTCCAGATCCTCACGCCGCTCGTACCGTCATGGCGCGCGCTTTCGGAAGAAGGTGAGCAGGGAAGGCGCCGTCTCCAGGTTATCACCCACTGGTTGGCCGTCCCGATGGCCTTTGTCCAGGGCTACGGCCAGATCGTCTTCATCAACAGCCAGGGCGGCGGCGACGTCGTCCAGAACTTCGGCATCGTCGATCACCCTGTGGGCACCCTGGCGACGATGCTCACGCTCACCGCCGGCACGATGTTCCTGGTCTGGCTGGGTGAACTCATCACCGAGAACGGCATCGGCAACGGTGTTTCGGTGATCATCTTCGGCGGTATCGTCGCGGTCCTTCCCAGTCTCATCCCGAACCTCACAACGCAGTCGATTATCGCGGTCGCGGGCTTCATCGGGTTCGCCCTCGGACTCATCTACTTGGTGGTCTTCTTCCAGGAAGCACAGCGAAAGGTGCCGGTTCAGTACGCGCGTTCGGCCTTTCGCGGGGGCCGTATGTACCGCCAACAGGGGCAGAGCCATATCCCTTTGCGCGTGAACATGGCCGGTATGATCCCGCTCATTTTCGCCTTCTCGATCATGATCCTACCGCCGATCCTCGCCTCCTACTTCACAAGTGCAGGCGGCTGGGTCGAATCCGTGGCGAACTTTTTCGTCACCCAGTTCCAGGGCGGCCGTGGCGGCGGCGGTACAGGCTGGTACTGGCTCATCCTCTTCGTGATGGTGGTCGGTTTCACGTTCTTTTACACGATGGTTCAGTACCAGCAGCAACAGATCGCCAAGAACTTACAACGCCAGGGCGCCTTCATCCCGGGCATCCGGCCCGGCGCCCCAACGGAGGCCTACCTGATCCGCGTCGTAACGCGCATCACCTGGGCTGGGGCATTCTTCCTCGGATTCGTCGCAATCCTCCCATTCTTTGTCGGTCTTCTGACCGACGTCCGGGCACTAACGATTTCCACCACGGGCTTCCTGATCGTCGTGGCCGTAGTGCTCGACACCATGAAACAACTTGAAGCGCAACTGCTCATGCGCAATTACGAAGGGTTCATTCGCTAACGTGTACATCGTGCTTCTTGGACCACCGGGTGCCGGAAAGGGCACGCAGGCGCAGCGCATCGCGGCCGCGACGAAACTTGTGCATATCTCCACGGGCGACATGTTCCGCGAGAACGTCAAGAACGAGACGCCCCTTGGCAAGCTCGCAAACGAGTACATGTCCAAGGGTGACCTCGTCCCCGACGAAGTCACGATCAAAATGCTCGTTGAGCGCATCTCCCGGGACGACGCAAAGGCCGGCGCGATGTTTGACGGGTTCCCCCGCAATGTCGTTCAGGCGACGGCCCTCGATGCCGCGCTGTCGTCTGAAGGTGCCGCCGTCGATTTTGCCTTGCTCATTTCGGTTCGCGATGAAGAGCTGATCGCCCGGCTCGGCGGACGCTGGATCTGTCGCAATTGCGGGAAGCTTTACCACGAACGGAACGACCCACCGAAAGCCCCGGGCGTATGCGACGCCTGTGCTGGAGAACTCTATCAGCGCGAAGACGACCGGCCCGATGTCGTTCAGTCTCGCCTTGAGAAGCAAAAGCCCCCGGCCGCCCTTGTCGAGCATTATTGCTCAGCTGGCGTCCTCAAAGAGATTGACGGCGATCGCTCGCTCGATGCGGTCACGGCTGCACTCCTGGAGGCCATCCGCCAGGCATGACTATCAAACTCAAGTCCGACGACGAAATTGCCATAATGCGCGGCGCGGGGAAGATCGTGGGGAACACGCTCGCCCAGCTCCGCGAGATGATCCGGCCAGGTCTGAACCTGATGGAGATTGAGAAGTTCGTCCGCGCCGAATACAAGCGGGTAGGGGCGAAAGAGACGTTCTTCAATTACGCTCCCGGGGGCAAGAAACCCTATCCGTCGAACATCTGCGTCAGTGTGAACGAGCAACTCGTTCACGGCATCCCGAAGAACCGGGAACTCCAGGAGGGCGATATCGTCAGCCTGGATCTTGGCGCAACCTACAATGGATACGTCGGCGATTCGGCTATCACTGTCGCCGTAGGCAAGGTGAACCCGATCGCCCAAAAATTGATTGAGGTGACTGAGGCCGCCCTTTGGGACGGCATCAAGGCTGCAAAGACCGGAAAACACCTCAATGACGTCCGTGGCGCGATGGAGGATACGATCAAAGCGAGCGGGTTTTCCATCGTTAAAGGCTACGGCGGCCACGGTGTGGGGCGTGATATGCACGAAGAACCCCACGTCGAGAACTTCCGCCAGCGATTCAGAGGACCAGAACTGATGCCGGGCCTTGTGCTCGCGTTAGAGCCGATGGTCAACGCTGGTGGGCCAGACGTGTTTGAAGGCCCGGACGGCTGGACTGTAAGCACGAAAGACGGTAGCTTATGCTGTCATTTCGAGCATACTATTGCTATTCGGACGGGAGGCGAGGCTGAAGTCCTCACGCTCCCGTAAGACCATCTCTGCGAAAACGAGGATCAATGGCAAAGAAGGACAAGATTGAAGTGGAAGGAAAGGTGACTGAGCCGCTGCCAAACGATATGTTCAAAGTGCAGTTGGCCGATGGTCACGAAGTCCTCGCCCATCTCGGGCAGGAAATCCGGTTCCACTTCGTCAAACTCCTTCCTGGAGACCGCGTCCTGGTTGAGCTTTCGCCCTTCGACTTGTCGAGAGGGCGGATCACTTACCGCTTCAAATAGGCCGGCTCCGCCGCCATAACAGGAGAACGATGAAAGTTCGAGCATCCGTTAAGCCACGTTGCGACAAGTGCAAGGTCATCCGCCGGCACGGTCGCGTCATGGTGATTTGCGAAAATCCGAAGCACAAACAGCGGCAGGGGTAGCCCGATGGCACGTATCTCCGGCGTCGATATTCCAAACGACAAACGCATAGAAATTGCGCTCACCTACATCTATGGGATCGGGAGCACCCGCTCGCGGGCCATCCTCGCGGATACCGGCATCAACCCCGACGTCCGCGCCCGAGAACTGACCGACGATGACGTTTTGCGGATTCGCGACTACATCGACAAGCACTACACAGTTGAAGGGGACCTTCGCCGCGAAGTTCGTCAGAACATCGCCCGATTGGTCGAAATTAACTGCTATCGGGGCCAGCGCCACCGCCGGAACCTGCCGGTTCACGGCCAGCGCACACGCACCAACGCTCGCCAGAAGCGCGGCGCCCGCAAAACGGTCGCCGGCAAAAAGCGCGCAGGAAAGAAGTAGGAGAGGGACCCACACATGGCAGATGCAAAGCGTGGAGCCGCCGAAAAAACGCGCCGCCTGAAGCGGCGCGAGCGGAAGTCCGTTCCTCGTGGCCGGGCCTACATCAAATCGACTTTCAACAACACGCTCGTGACGTTGACGGATCCCAATGGGAATGTCATCTCATGGGCGAGTTCGGGAGCTTCCGGCTTCAAAGGCTCACGCAAGGGCACGCCGTTCGCGGCCCAGTTGGCCGGCGAAAACGCCGCCAAGCGCGCCATGGAACACGGGCTTCAATCCGTTGAAGTCTATGTCCGCGGAGCGGGCAGCGGTCGCGAAGCCGCCATCCGCGCTCTCCAGGCGACTGGCCTCAACGTCACCGCTATCCGCGATGTCACCCCCATCCCCCACAACGGTTGCCGCCCACCAAAGCGGCGCCGGGTATAGGAGCCAACTGAGTCAATGGCACGTTACACCGGCCCCGTCTGCCGTCTCTGTCGCCGTCATGGCGAAAAACTCTTCCTCAAGGGTGATCGTTGCTTCACGCCCAAGTGCAGCTTTGATCGTCGTCCGAACCCGCCCGGTCCTCGCCCCGCGCGCCGCCGCAAGATTTCTGACCGTGGTTTGCAGCTGCGCGAAAAGCAGCGCGCCCGAGTCGCTTACGGCGTGCTCGAGCGGCAGTTTGTTCGCTATTACAAGGAGGCGATTCGCAGCACTGGCGTCTCGGGTGAGAATCTCGTTCGCCTGCTCGAAACCCGCCTTGACAACATCGTCTATCGGCTCGGCTTCGCTGACTCGCGAAACCAGGCCCGCCAGCTCGTCCGCCACGGTCTCATCGCCGTAAACGGCCGCAAGCTCGATGTCCCTTCCGCTCACCTGAAGGAAGGCGACGCAGTCGCATTCACGCCTCGCGGCATCCGCAGCGAGTATTACAAAATCGTCCAGGAGACGATGAAGTCCAAGAATCCGCCCACCTGGCTTTCGCTCGATGTCGCGAACGTCTCGGGTCGCGTCACGGCGCCCCCGGCAGTCGCTCACGGCGAGACTCACCAGTTCAATGAAAACGTCATCATCGAGTACTACTCACGCTAAGCAAGCGTGGGTACCGGCGAGAGTAGAGGACCCCAAGAAACATGATGGATTCCCTGGAGTTGATCGGCCAGACGACGGACAGCGTCGTCCCGCAGCTCATTGTCGATGAAGAGACGGAAAAATACGCCCGCCTCATCGCCGAGCCGCTGGATTCTGGCTACGGCATTACCCTTGGCAACGCCTTGCGGCGCGTCCTCCTCAGTTCGCTGGAGGGGGCAGCCATCACGTCCGTGCGCATCGAACAGGTGCAGCACGAATTCTCCACCATCGCGGGCCTTCAGGAGGACACCACCGAGTTCCTCCTCAACGCCAAGGAAATTCGGCTGCGCCCTCTGAGCAACCGCTCCGGCACCCTCTCGCTCGATATCGAAGGGCCCGCGGTTGTCACCGCCGGTGACCTGCAGGTCCCCGCCGACTTTGAAGTCGCCAACCCGGACCTGCACCTCGCCACAATCGATACTCCCAAGGCCCGCCTCAACGTTGAGTTCCATGCCGAAATGGGTAAGGGCTATGTCCCCGCCGGTTCCGTAGAGGGCCTGCCGATCGGGGTGATCCCGGTCGATGCCATCTTCACTCCCGTGCGCAAGGTCAACTACCGCGTCGAAAAGACTCGCGTTGGCCAATCGACCAACTACGACCGCCTCATTTTGGAAGTCTGGACCGACGGCACGGTAGGCCCCGTTGAGGCCGTGGGCCAGAGCGCCGACATCTTGATGGACCAGTTCGCGCTCTTCAGCCAGATGGCGCCCCTTGCCAGGGGCTCGGATTGGCCTGATCAGAGCGGCGGCGCACCCCGTCCCGGGGCCATCGGCGGTGGCTATGCGCCGGAACGCTACAACATCCCCATCGAAGACCTTTCCCTATCGGTCCGGGCCTACAACTGCCTCAAGCGCAGCGGCCTGATGACGGTTGGCCAGGTGCTCGAAAAGTCCGAGGACGAACTGCTCGGCCTCCGAAACTTCGGTCGTAAGTCCTACGACGAACTGCGCGACCGGCTCATCGAAATGGGCTACGTCGATGGCACGGCCGAAGGCCTCGTGCCGATCGTGGATTCGCCGGCGGCGATTACCTCCGGTGGTGTTCGCCCGTCGCCTGGCATGGGCCGGCCTGGTGGACGTCCCGCGCCCCGGTCGAGCGCCGTCATCATGGATGACGACGAAGAAGAAGAGAACCTCAGCGCTCTTGGCAAAGCGTTGAAAGAAGCACTACTGAAAGACGGGAGCGCCGACGATCTCATCGGCGCCGACGACGAGGTCTAGCCCAAATGCGACACCGTGTAGCCGGCCGCCATCTTGGCCGCGAAACCAGCCATCGTCTGTCTCTCTACCGCAACCTGGTCACCGACCTTCTGCGGTATGAGCGCATCACCACCACCGAAGCCAAGGCCAAGGAAATTCGTCCCATGGCCGAACGCATCATTACGCTTGGCCGCCGCGGCGACCTGCATGCCCGGCGCCTCGCGATGCGATTTGTCTTCGATCCCAAGGTCGTAAAAAAGGTTTTCGACGAAATTGGCCCACGAATGGCAACCCGTCCCGGCGGCTATCTCCGCATCACGGGACTCGAACCGCGCAAGGGCGATGGTGCCCGCATGGCAACCATCGAACTCGTCGATTTTGTCGATGCGCCCGCCACCCCGCGGCCACAGCGCGTAACGGCCGCGCCCACAGCTCCCGCCCGCGCTTCCGCCACTGCTGTGGCAGTTGCCGAGGAAGAGGCGGTAGCCGTTGCCGAAGAGGCGGTGGAAGCCGTCGCCCAGCCTGACGCTGAAGAAGCATCCGTATCCGAGGCAGTGCCTGCCGAGGACGGAGACCGCAAAGCGGAGGCATAGACTTCGTGACCGCGAGACGCTTCGCGGCCACGGTCAGCTACGACGGCGCCGCCTTCGTTGGATCCCAAGTCCAACCAAACGGGCGCACCGTCCAGCAGGAACTGGAAACCGCGGCGACGGTGCTCTTCGGGAGCCCCACCCGCGTTGAGTTGGCGGGACGCACGGATTCGGGCGTCCATGCCATCGGCCAGGTGGCCGCGTTCACTGCCGAGACCCGGCACGAACCGGCAACCGTCGGGAAGGCACTCAGTGCCAACCTGCCGGAAGACGTAGCAGTCCGCGATGTGCGCGAGGTGCCAGACGGGTTCGACCCGAGGCGCTGGGCGCGAAACCGCTGGTATCGCTATACCGTCGCCATTGGCGAAGCGCGCGAGCCGCTTACACGCGGCACCGCCTGGTACGTCGAGGGAAACCTTGATCTCCCGGCGATGCAGGCGGGCGCGGAGGCGCTGGCCGGCAAGAAGGACTTTCAAGCCTTCTCCGGGCATCTCGAACCCGGGCGTACCTCGGTACGGACGGTGTTCAAGGCAGGGTGGAGTTGCGAAGGCAGCACCATCCTGTTCGATATCGAGGCAGATGCGTTCCTGCCCCAGATGGTTCGCCGGATTACTGGCGCACTCGTCCGGGTCGGTCGCGGAGCCGCCACAGTGGAGGAAATCGTCCGCCTGCTTGAACAGGCATCGCCCGGCTCGTTGGCGTACGTCGCCCCCGCGCATGGCTTGTGCCTTCAGAAGGTTTGGTACGACGAGGGATATACGGCATGAACACGACAGTGCGAATCAAGCAATCGCAAGTCTACAAAGACTGGCACGTTATCGATGCGGCGGGTCGGCCCCTGGGCCGCGTCGCCACGGAGGTAGCTTTCCTGCTCAAAGGAAAGCACAAGCCCACCTACGAGCCGCACCTTGACGATGGCGACTTCGTCATCGTGATCAACGCCTCGCAGGTCCGCGTCACCGGCAACAAGGCGCAACAAATCAATTACTACTCGCACTCGGGCTACCCCGGCGGCTTGAAGACGCGTTCCTACGCCGTTCAGTTGGAGAAATTCCCGGAGCGCGTCCTTGAAAAGGCGATCTGGGGCATGCTCCCGAAGGGTCCGCTAGGCAAGCAGATGTTCAAACACCTGAAGGTCTATAAGAACGCGAATCACCCGCACCAGTCGCAGATCACGGGCAGCCAGAAGGCGCAGGAAGTACGCGCCGCCGCTACTGCTGAACTTGCGACCATCGGGATGAAAGCGCCTCGGCTTCGCCCGCTGAGCGTCCCGGTTATCCAAGACGCCGATGCGACCCCGAAGGTGAAGGCCGCCTCGCCTGCTGCGATCGCCGCTCGTGAAGCCCGCGACCGCGTGCGCCAGGCTGCCGCCGAAGCGCCAATCACCGAAGTCGAGGAAGTCTCTGCTGCGGTGGCTGAAGCCCCGATCGAAGCTCCCGCACCGAAGCCGCGCGCCCGCAAAGTTGCAGCTGCGACCGCCACGGCGGAAGTCACAACGGCCGAAGCTCCGAAGCGCGCCCCGCGCCGCAAGGCCGCCGTCGCCGAGCCTCCCATCGCCGAAGCGGGCGAAGAGCCCAAGAAACCAGCCCGCCGCCGCGCCGCGGCCAAGTCCGAAGGGACTGAGGAGTAAACCATGGCTGACCAATACTTCTATGGAACTGGGCGTCGCAAGACCGCCGTCGCCCGCGTCCGCCTCTATCCCGGCAACGGTGCGGTGGTCATCAACGGCAAACCGATGGAAGAGGTCTTCTCCCGCGACACGCATCGCGCCGAAGTTCTCTCCGCGCTTGTTCGGCTCGGACGAGAAGGCCGCTTCAGCGCACAGATCAAGTGCGACGGCGGCGGAATCAGCGGTTGGGCAGGAGCCATCCAGATGGGCATCGCGCGCGCACTCGTCGCCAGCGATGAGTCCCTGAAGCCCGCGCTCAAGCGTCCGGAGAATCTGCTCACCCGCGACCCCCGCATGAAGGAACGCAAGAAGCCAGGTCTCAAGCGAGCCCGCAAGGCCCCGCAGTTCACCAAGCGCTAAGGAAACTGTCGACCGTTGGCATTTGGCCGTGGACGCTGCAATTGAGCCTCGAGGCATAAATAAAGGCCCCTTCGCAAGAAGGGGCCTTTGCTTTGGCCTGGTTGCCAAACGGTTCGAACTGTGATTTACGCTTCCAACGGCCAACGGCCAACGGCCAACGGCCAACGGCCGCTACGGGCAGCCTGCCGGGAGGACGGCGCTGTTCCCCTGTTCCGCGGCGAATCTCGCTCCGATTTCATCGCGCGGAGTCTCGGGGATCAGGTCCCGTTCGCCCCTGGCGTTCGCGTAGGCTTGGGCCGAATCGGGCAGGACAACACTCTTCTCGCTGCCGACGGTCACGCATTCGCCTGAAGGCAGAATGATGTGCCCGAGGTTGTGGGCGCTCACGCTCCCCGGGAGGATGGTTGTCGCGGAAAGGCCCGCTGCAAGAAGCGCGGAAAAGACCAGTCGTTTGTTCACGTTGATAACTCGCTGCCGCTGATTGACCCGAATTCGAGCTGTACGGCGCCGCCAAACGTAATGCTACGGGTCGGCCATTCCATCACGGGAAACCGTGATCTTTGGCAGTCAAGCACCCCCAATTGCTCGGGCAGAACCGTTAGCGGTTCGTAGCCCCTTCCTCATCTGCGGCATGTCCGTGGTTCAGCGCATATGCCGTTGCGTCCGCCTTATTGCGCGCGTGGATCTTTCCGTAGAGGTTGGTGATGTGGCGTTCGACCGTGTTCAGGCTGATCACGAGCTCGTCCGCGATCTCCTGGTTCGAGTGCCCTCCTGCGATCAACCTCAGCACTTCGATTTCCCGCCGCGTGAGGCTGCTCCCGTTCAGCGATTGCGACCCGTTCTCCGGCTCCGGTGTCGCGCAACTCGGGGATGTCAGTACTTCATGCATGAGCTTTGCCAGCGTGTCCGGCGAAGGTCGAAGCGCTGCATCGCTATCGTCACCTTTGCAGGCCAGTCCCCTTGCGAGGTCTCCGATAGGTTGGTCTGCCCACGACAATCGAAAGTCAGGCATGAGGCGGTCGACTGAATCCAGCCAGCGCGCGGCCGTCGCACCGTCCCCGACTAGTCCGCTCGCCGCCGCCATCGCCACGATTGTGGTCAGGCCACACTCGGGGTCGGCTGCGCGCTGAGCCCACCGTAGCGCGTCGCGAAGGTGCCGGTCGGCGGAGACAGCGTCACCGCGTTGCACCTCAAGCAGGCCGATGTTCAGCTCGATGATGCCCGTCAGCCGCCGAAGCTTGAGCGAACGGGCTTTTTGGAGTCCCGCGTGGAGATAGTCGGCGGATGCGGCGAACTCGCCGCGCATCCGCGCACCGTCTCCGAGTTGCATCAGGAAGACTGCGGTGCCCTGCCCCAGCTCCTCCGCCAGCGCCAGTCCCTCTCTGATGAGCGCGGCCGCACCCTCATGGTCCCCACTCGCAGCCTTTACAACGGAAATGCTATGGAGCAGGTGAACCTTCAGCGGCCGGTCGCCGGTCATCTCCGCGAGCGCCTGTGCTTCGAGCAGGAGAGGCAGTGCCCCCGGTGGTCGTCCGGGGTGGCAAAGGCTGTGTCCCAGCGCGTGAAGCGCCCTGGCAAGCAAGCGAGGGTCATCGAGCGATCGGGCGATCGCGATCGCCTCTTTCCCGCGGGCCTCGCAGGTAGAGAACTTGCCAACCGAGATCGCACACGAGGTGGCGGTGATCAGCGCACTCGCCCGCGCAGCCGGGTGCTCCCCGGATTCGCAGGCGAGGAGCCGCTCACTTCGTTCGAGCCCTTCGGCGGCGTATCCACGGTTGTGCCAGAACCACCTCAGCTCACCTGCGATCCGCAGGCCATCTCTGAGCGACGCACCATAGTCCTCTGCCCAGGCCAGCGCCCCACGAAGGTTTTCATGATCTGCTTCCAGGCGGTCGAGCCACAGGCCCTGGTCCGGACCGTCGAGCCCGTTCGAGGACTTCTCCGCAAAGGATCGAAACCATTGGCAGTGCTTCGTTCCCAGCGTTTCGGCTTCCCCGGAGGAGCGTAATTTGTCCAGCGCAAACTCACGCACCAGGCCCAGGAGCCGGTATCGGGCATGGTCGTCGGCTAGCTCGGCGACGACGAGTGATTGGTCGACCAGCGCTTGAAGCAGGTTCGCAACCTCGTCGCTGCCGCAAACCGCCTCGGCGGCCGGGAGCGTCCAGCCGCCGTTAAACACAGCCAGGCACCGCAAAAGCGTCTGCTCAGCCGGATCGAGTAGGCCAAAGCTCCAGGCGATCGTGGCCTCCATCGTCCGCTGGCGCTGGGGCGCCGTACTCCTTCGCGTACGCAGAAGGCGAAGCCCCTGTGGCAGGCGATTCGCCAGTTCGCTGACCGAAAGCCCGCTCAGGCGCGCTGCTGCCAGCTCGATGCCGAGCGGTAGCGCATCGACAGCCCGGCAAGCCCGGATCACGTCCTCGCGATTCTCCGGCGTCAAATCAAAAGCCGAGTTGGCAGCGCGTCCGCGGCTCAAAAACAACGCGACTGCCGGGGTTTCTCGGAGTGCCTCCAGGAGGAGATCTTCGGCGTCGACTGCCAACTGCATCGCTGGCATCCTCCAGACCGCCTCCCCGGGTACTCCGAGCGGCTCGCGGCTGGTCGCGAGGATGCGGGCGTTCGGGCAGGCGAGGAGGATGCGGTGAGCAATCGCCGCTACCGGTTCGACGAGGTGCTCGCAATTGTCGAGCACAATCAGGAGGTCGTGCAGGCCAATCCGATGAAGCGCCTCTGCCGCAGGATCGCCTCCGCCTCGAGTGGTCTCGAGGGCGTCAAGCGTGGCGATGATTACCTGTTCTGGCTTCGTCAGAGGAGCAAGGTCTACAAACCAGGCGCCGTCCGCCACGATGCCGAGGCGCTCGCCGGCAGCTTCCACGGCAAGCCGCGTCTTCCCCGAACCTCCCGGCCCGGCCAACGTCACGAGCCGGTGTCTGGAGAGCAGGCCCGCCACTTCGGAGAGTTCGCGCTCGCGGCCGACCAACGGCGTCAAGGCTCGTGGAAGGTTGCCCACCGGTCGCGCGCCTGCGTCGTCTGTCGCCATCGCGAATGAGTATAGGCCTGCCATCGCCGCTCAAGAGTGAAAGCGGTTATCCGGCCGGTCGAGGGGGCGGGCTGGTCTTCGCCTTGTCATCGCGAGGGAGTCTATAGAGGCACTGGTGGGTCGATAGCGGTTGAAAGCCTTCACGGCGAATGCCCGACATTCATCGTTCGCGTTCCCGCGCCGGCTCCTCCACTCGTTCGTCACCACGCCGCCACACGGTCAGGGCCAGTTCATGCCGATGCCCACGGAGGGAGATTCCGCATTGAACAAAGGCACGATCGTGCTGGTTGGCTGCGCGTTAGGAACCGGGGGGCTCTTCTACATGAGTACCGGCGCCGAAGCTTCGCGTCCGGTCACGCCAGCCGCAACGCCAACCCTGGCGGCGCCCCGCGAACTGGCGCACTCCGCGACGACGCCGAAGCCCGGCGCCTCGCCGACGGCTCCCGCCACAGAGGAGCCCACCTCCACGGCCACCCAACAGCCCTTGACCCTCACGCAGGTCCGCGGCCTGCCACGTCCACCGGGGTTTGCCCCCTCGCCGTCTTCGAGTTCCGGGACCTACATCCCGCCTTCCGAGACAACGGCGCCCCCGAACACCGAGGTACCCACCGGCGCAACCACCCCCACGGCTACGCCGGCGCTCCCCATTTCTACGGTCACGCCATCCGCCCCGACGCCGACGCCGCGCCCGGCCCCAACTCAGCATCCTTGGCCGCTCCCTGTGCCGCCCACACTCCCGCCGTACCCGGACGCCGGCACCGCGCCCCGTCCGCCCACGGAATAGCGCCCGGGCGACCGCAACGCGGACTCGGACGGTCGATTCGGACGCGACATCCGGTGGCGCGTAGCCCCTCCGGACCACCGCCAGTACCCTGAACGCATGACCGCACAACTCATCGACGGCACCGCCATCAGCGCTGAAATCCGCGCCGGAGTCGCAAGCAGGACCGCCGACCTTGCCAATCGTGGCATCACGCCTGGCCTCGCCGCTATCCTCGTCGGCGATGATCCGGGATCTGTCAGCTACGTGGCTGGCAAGGCCAGAGCCTGCGATGAGGTCGGCATCTTCTCCGAGACCTTTCATCTCCCAGCCGAAACCTCGCAGGCGGAGCTCTTCGAACTGGTTCAAAGCCTTAACGTGGACCCGCGTTTCCACGCGATCCTGCCTCAGCTCCCGGTGCCGAAACACATCGACGAACTCGCCTATATCGATCTCATCGATCCGAAGAAGGACGCCGACGGACTTCACTCGGTGAACCTCGGGCACCTGCTTCGCGGCGAACTGACCGGTGCCATCCCGTGTACCCCCAATGGCGTCATGGAGTTGTTGATGCGCACGGGAAACGACCCGGCGGGCAAGCACGTTGTTGTCGTTGGCCGGTCGACTCTCGTCGGCAGGCCGCTCGCGATCCTGCTTTCGAACAAGGCGAAGGGTGCCAACGCCACCGTCACCATTTGCCATACGGGCACTCCCGATATCGGCCGCCACACACGCGAAGCCGACATCGTTGTCATCGCGGCGGGACGCCCCAACACCCTGACCGCCGACATGGTCCGCAATGGCGCCGTGGTCATCGATGTCGGCACAAACCGGATTGAGGATGCCTCGCGAAAGCGCGGCTGGCGCCTTGTGGGCGATTCCGATTTCCATGCCATCAAAGAAAAGGCGTCGTGGATTACCCCGGTTCCGGGCGGTGTTGGGCCGATGACGATCGCGATGCTGCTGGTGAACACGGTGCGGGCCGCGGAAAAGGCTTCAGCCCACGAACTCTAGTCGAAGTCCCCGAATCCGCTGAAAGTCCCTTTGGTTGCGGGTTGCCAGTGCGAGCCCTTGAGATAGTGCTATGCCAGCTATCAGGAGATCTCCGGTATCGATCGGGGTACCGGCCCGGCGAGTCTCAATCCAGATGTCGGCCGCCATCGTAGCCGCTGGGCCATCCAGCGAGAACAAATCAAAATCAGCGATAAGGTTCACGAATTCGTTGCGAGATCCCGCCGTAGTCGCCCCTCGCAGCACTTCGAAGACTGTCACGGTGCTTGTGGCGAGCCCGGTCGATGCAGCTAGCCGCGCGAGGCTTTCGGCGGCCCCCGGTGCCCCTCGAAGCACGTCGATCAGGATGTCAGAGTCGACGAGGATTCCTGCCAATTTTGCCTCAGTTCACGTACGGTTCGGCGCATGGCTTCGGCTTCCGCTTCATTGATTGTCCCTGCCGCAGCGAGGATAGCGGCTGCCTGCCTCTTGCGTTTCGCCGTGGACAAGTCTTCGGGAGGGCACTGCAGGTACGCTTCCAGGGCCTCGTTGATAATCGTCGAGTAGCCCTTTTGCCCGCGGGCTGCCGCCAGTTCACGCAGCATACGCAGTTTGTCGTCCGCGATTTCGATCGTTGTCCGCATCTGTTCATCATGCATGCATGCACATGCATGTCAATCCCGGAAATGCGCATTTGCAAGGGCCGTGGCACCATCGTTCCATGAACGAACTCATTTCTCAGGCTCGTGAACTGGCGCGGCGCATCTCTGAAATCCTGGTGCAACTTTGACCTCGCCAACGATGAAGCACGCGTAACAGAACTCGAGGAACAGTCTTCCTCGTCCGGCTTTTGGGACGATGCGGAGTCCGCCCGGTCCCTCATGCAAGAACTCTCCGCGGCCCGCGACCGTGTCGAAACGTGGCGTGGGCTTGAACGCCGCGTCCGCGATGTAGCGGAGCTGGTGGAACTTGCGGACGCCGAAGGTGACGACTCCATCGCTGAGTCCGCGTCCGTCGATCTCGCCGAAGTCGAACGCCAGCTCTCGGCGCTCGAGTTCCAGCTTCAACTGTCAGGTCCGTACGATGTCCGCAACGCTATCTTTGCTGTCCACGCCGGCGCCGGCGGCACTGATTCGCAAGATTGGGCCGAGATGCTTCTCCGCATGTACTTGCGCTGGGCAGAACGCAAAGGCTATTCAACTGAAATCCTCGACCTGACCGAGGGCGAGGAGGCTGGCATCAAGAGTGCTACCGTGGAGATCACGGGCAAGTACGCCTTCGGCTACCTGCAAAGTGAACGCGGCGTCCACCGCCTCGTGCGCCTCTCGCCGTTCAACTCCGCCAGCGCCCGTCAGACCAGTTTCGCCAAGGTAGAGGTCATGCCCGAGGTCGAGGACGTTGGCGAGATTCAGATTTCTGAGGATGACATCCGCATCGATGTCTACCGTTCCAGTGGGGCCGGCGGCCAGAACGTCCAGAAGAACTCCACCGCCGTCCGTATCACGCACATCCCGTCAGGCATCGTGGTTACCTGCCAGAATGAGCGCTCCCAGGGCCGAAATCGCGAAAGCGCGATGAAAGTTCTTGAGGCCCGCCTGCTTGAAATCGAACTCAACCGCCAGGAAGAAGAAAAGGCCCGGTTAAAAGGTCAGCACATCGACGTCAGCTTCGGCTCCCAAATCCGGAACTACGTTCTCCACCCCTATAAGATGGTGAAGGACGTCCGCACCGACTACGAAACCAGCGATACGACCGCCGTGCTTGATGGCGAGATCGATGGATTTATCGAGGCGTATCTCAAGTCACGCGTTGGCGAGGAATCATGATCCAGAGGTTCGCTCTTGTCGCACTGGCAGCGGTTCTTGTCGGCGGCTACCTGGCCGGAAGCCCGAAACCAGCGTCCGCGCTGACTGTCATCGAATCGTCCACGCTCGTCAATGGATACCCCAAAACGCTCACCTTCAAAGTCACGGCAAAGGGAGACACCGAAATCACGGGCGTTACCCTGAGCTATTCCATCAAAGGCCGGGGTACCAGCGCCCTCGATCAGCCGAAAGACCTCATCCCAGCCAAGAACCTCAGTGCCGAAGTGGTTCTCCAGGTGAACTCGGGCAGCAACTACATCCCTGTCGGTTCCGACTTCGTCTACCACTGGGAGATCGCCACCAGCGAAGGCCAGACCTTCCGGGGTCCCGAGCAGACATTCTTCTACCTGCCGCCGGGCAAGGATTGGAAGACCGTTTCCAACGACTTCATGACGGTCTACTACCACGGCGACCGCGAGTCGCTGGCGAATTCTTATCTCAAGTCAGGCTCGGATACCTACGACAAGATCGGGAAGCAGCTCTACGGCATCACACTCAAGCAGTTGCCCGTCAAAGTCATCATGTTCGCCGACGAAAAAGAGAGCAACGACGCACGTCCCGGAAGTGGAGGCACTTTTGACGCGGCGGTCACCACCTGCGGGACGAAGGTGACGAACGACATCATCCTCATCATCCCCGTCGCCTGCGGTTCCCCTGACCGCACCGATACACTCCGCCACGAGTTTGGCCATATCTTGAACCAGACCGCCGGTGAGGGGGCCCTCGGAAAACTCCCCGCCTGGCTCGATGAAGGCGCCGCCGTCTTCGCTCAGTCCACGCCAGGTGACTACCAGTCCTCGTTCACGGCGGCGGCGAAGGCCAATCGGCTCATCCCTTTCGCCCAGATGGGTTCGCCTGCCTCCGATCCGCAACAGGTGGGCATCTTTTATGGCCAGGCCTGGGCAATGGTCTCGTTCCTCGTGCAAAAGTCTGGCCCGCCGAAGTTCGCCGAGTACATGGCCACCATCAAAGGTGGCAAACGCTTCGACCAAGCGCTCACCCAGGTCTACGGCTTCGCTGATTTGAACGCCTTTGAGTCCGAGTTCCGCGCTTCGTTGAACCTCCAACCGCAGTCCCAGTCGACCCCAAGGCCGACCGCCGGTCCAACGCGCGGCACCCAGGCTACGGCAACACGGGCACCGACGAAGGTTCCCGCGGCCCCGGCCCCCGGGTCAGCCGGCGATGACAGCGAAATCGGTATCGGCACGATCGTTATTGGCGGTATCGCTGTTCTGTTCGTGCTCGCAGCTATCTTCGCGTTCCTGGTTTCGATGATGATGTCGAACTCGCGCTCCGAGAAAAGCACCGCCCGGGCACCGGTATCCCGCCTCGATGATTGGAAGCCACCTAATGACAGCGTATCGAAGGACTAACGAAGTGTTGCGCGACAGGACTGCATCGTCCGAAGGTTCGGCATCGTGCAGTGGCTTATTCCAGGCTGAATTGCTCTGTCAGCAGGTCCAGTCCCAGCGCCAGCGGCGGACGAAGTGCCGTGCCGGCGAACGAGTCCGCGAACGCGCGTGCTACTGAACCTGACCGCGTGTAGTGGCGCCCGCCAGAGAGTGCGAAAAGCTCGGCGCAAAGTCTCGTTGCCTCTTGGGTCACGTACGTCTTCGTCCTGAGTACCCTCGCTGCGTATTGCGGCCCGGCGGAAGCCCGGAAGCCGCCAGCCGTCTCCATCAGGTAAGCGCGCAACGCCTCATAGCGCATCTGCGCGTCGGAAAACCGTACTCGCGCGCTCCGCGAACGCTGGCAGGAGGTCGTTGATGTCGTGCCGCATTGGAAGGTCTCCTCGGCCGATACTCTACCCCGCTTATCGAGTTGCTCCATCTCCACACATTGGCGTTGCAGGCAGGTTGCCACGAAGCCCCGTAGAATCGAGAGCGCATCCGCCGGTATCCGGCCCAACGAGGAACACCATGACCGTCGCTAACTTTTCACTCGCAGGCAAAGTCGCCATCGTCACCGGCGGTAGCCGTGGCATTGGCCGCTCGATCGCTGTTGCTCTCGCCGAAGCGGGCGCCGATGTTTGTGTCGCCGCCAGAAAACCTGAAGCGCTCGAAGAGTGCGTCGCCGCTGTGAAGGCCACCGGCCGCAGGGGTATCGCTGTTGCAACGAACGTTCGCGAATCCGAGGGACTCCTGAACCTCGTTGCGGAGACGAAGAAGCAACTCGGCCGCATCGACATCCTGGTCAATAATGCCGCCACGAACCCCGCCTTTGGCCCCATCGCTAACCTCGAGGAACGGGCCTGGGATGCGATCATGAACACCAATGTGAAGTCCGCCTGGTTGCTTAGCAAAATGGTTCGCGAAGCCATCAAAGAGCACGGTGAGGGCGGAAGTGTAATCAATGTCAGTTCAACGGGAGGCCTCCGAGCGAGCGGCGGCCTCGGCGGATACTCCGTCTCCAAAGCTGCGATCATCATGCTCACGCAGGTCTGTGCGAAGGAATGGGGCCCCGACGGGATTCGCGTGAACTGCATCGCCCCCGGGCTTATAAAGACCGAGTTCTCCCGGGCTCTCTGGGACAACGAAGCCATCCTCAAGAATTCTCTTTCCCAGAGCCCTTTGCGCCGCATCGGCGACCCGGACGAAATGGCCGGCGCCGTTATCTATTTCGCCAGCCCCGCATCGTCGTTCACAACGGGCCAAACGCTCGTGCTGGATGGCGGCGGCCTGGCCTGAGACTGTTGGGAGAACGTTTCCCCTCTACGTAGCAATCGAGAGCAGAATCCCTACCCGGGGGTGAGGCCACCATGCCAGACATGCTTGTGAAGCTCTACGACCTCCCCGCACCCGCGGGCGAGGTCGAAACGCTGGGCGTCTCCGGAATCGTCTGCCGGCGCGCCGAAAGCTACGAGCGTTCGGCGACCCTCGCGTTCGTGAAGCAACACTTTCCCGGGTGGGGAGATGAGTTGCTCGCCGGGTTTTCCCGTGTTCCGCCGGTTGTGTTCATCGCCGTCGAACACGGCGCAATCCGCGGTTTCGCCTGCTACAACGCCACGCGCCCCAACTACTTCGGCCCAACTGGGGTGGATGAGGCACACCGGGGCCGTGGCATCGGCAGAGTGCTCCTGCTTCAATGCCTCGATGCCTTGCGGGCCGAGGGCTACGCCTACGCGATAATCGGTGGCGTAGGCCCGCACGAGTTCTATCAGCGCGCCGTAGGCGCTACGCTCATCCCCGCAAGCGAACGCGGCATCTACCGCAACCGCCTCACGCCACCGGAGGCGCCCGAGTGAAATGGCTGGGAAGACTCGTCCGCAAGCTGATTCGGCTTGCCGTCATCACCACGGTTCTCACCGCACTGGTTGTGGTGCTCGATGCGATACTCGTGCCCGATGACGTGAAACGTCCCGGCTAGCGTTCGGGGTGACGCGAACGCGCGGACTCCGTTGCGAGCCGTGCGGCGCTTCCCGGTACGCCCCGGAGCCCAGCGCCGCGGAGCGCCTCAACGATGTCATTGAACTGCGCCGGTCCGCTCACCTCGAGCAGCAGTTCCAGCACGGCAACCCCCACCGGCATCCCCGGCGATTCTCGATTGTGGTCGACCTCCAGGATGTTGCCCCCAACCGTCGCTATCACCGACGAAACTAAAGCCAGCTCCCCGGGGGTGTCGCTCACTTCGACCGCGAGGGTCTGATATCGCCCGGCTTCGGCGAGGCCCCGGCGCACGATCGACCCGAGCAGGTTGATATCGATATTGCCGCCGGAGACGATGGCCAGGGCCTTGCCCTTCGGCTGATATCGCCCGCTCATCACGGCGGCAACGCCCAGCGCCCCCGCGCCTTCGACAACGAACTTCGCCCGTTCAATGAGCATCACGATCGCCTGCGCAATTGCCTCGTCCGGGACGGTCACGATCTCGTCTACATAACGCTCGATCAACGCGAAGGTCCGTTCCGAGGGGCCGGACACCGCAACACCGTCGGCAATGGTGCGGTGTGCAGATACAGTCGTGACCCGGTTCGCGGCGAACGAACGCGCAACGCCGTCCATTACGGCCGACTGCACACCGATCACGCGGATATTCGGCCGCACCGACTTGAGTGCAAGGGCCACGCCGGCGAGTAAGCCTCCGCCTCCGCAGGGCACAAGCACCTCCTGCACATCCGCGACCTGACTGAGGATTTCGAGCCCCACCGTGCCTTGTCCGGCGATGATCGCATTGTGGTCGAACGGGGGCACGAAGATTCGGTGCTCACGCTCCGCGATCGCAAACGCTTCCGCTCGCGCCTCATCCAGAGACGCGCCGTGCACAATAACGCGGGCGCCGAGAGCACGCGTCGCGTTGATCTTCGCGAGCGGCGCGATCACCGGGACAACGACCGTAGCGTCGATGCCGCGGGCCCTTGCGGCCAGCGCAACGCCCTGTGCGTGATTGCCGGCACTCATTGCCACCAGCCCTCGTTTGGCATCGGCTCCCGAAAGCTGCCGCACAAAGTTGGTAGCACCGCGCACCTTGAAAGACCCTGTCACCTGGAGGTGTTCGCATTTCAGGAGCAACTCATGGTCAGGCCCGGGCGAAGGCACGCGCAGCGGCCAAACGGGCGTTTCCCGGATATGGCCCCGCAACGCGCTTGCGGCTTCTTCAATCGCTCCGAAGTTCGTCTGTGTCATCCGTCAGCCATCATGGCGGGTGTGCGCGGGAAGGCAAGTGTCTACTGCTTGCGCCAGATCTTTCGTCGCGCCCAGCAGGGTGCACAGACGCTCACTGGCCGTTCAATAGAAACCCACCCTTCCTTGAACGGGTACATCCGGTCCGAAAGGTGTTCCCCGCAATACTTCCCGTGGCAGAGCGAACACTCGGATCCCGGGTGTGGCACGCAGTCTTCAATTCCACACAGTCCTACGTGGTTGCGCTCTTCCACGCGTCGCGTGTAGGCCGTGTGACTGATCATGTCGTCGTGCTTCGCCGAACACTGGGGCCGTGCGCAAACCGCGTCGTGTGCCTCTGCGTGGTATGTATGCAGTTCGCAGAAGTCGCGCCCGCAGTACTGGCAGCAATGCGGCGCCGGGCTCTGACAACGGGAAAACCTCCCGCCAACCTGGCAAAGCTGTCCTGGTCCCATCCACCTGCCCGGTGCCGCACGCGGCACACAGCGATCGTCGCCGGGGCGAGGCCCGTAGTCAACGCGAGGGCAACCACAGACACGACCCAAGACCGGGCCGCAAGCTGACGGACGGAGCTCGCCTCCAACCCTTGACCGCGAACAGGTCTACTTTCCCGTCCGCATTCGAAGCAACCGCCAGGTAATCGCCCGCCGGCGAGCCGCACAGGCCGTCCGGCCGCGCCGCGACATTCAGCCGCTTCTTCACTTTTCCACTCGGTAGATCGAACACCGCGACCTGACCTGCTCCTTGCAGAGCCACGATAGCGGTCGTGTCATCAAGTGCGACAACCCGCACCGGCGACAATCCCACGGCGACGGTCCTCGCGTTTCCAAGACCCGGAATGTCGGCGATGGTGAGTGTCCCGCCCGTTGCATCGGCAGTGACCGCGTTGCGGCCAACGAATGCGATGCCTTCGGGTTGTCCGCCGGTCGCGGCGATTTCGCTTGTGGGCTCTAATTGCCGAATCGTGTTGTCTCGCGAATCAGTGACTACAATCGCGGCACCGGTTGCTGCAATCACATGCGGCGTGTTCCCGGTTGGTACCCGCCTCAACTCCGTGAACGTGGCCCGGTCGATCACGACCACTTCGTTGGCCCTGTCGAGCGTCACGTAGAGGTTCCCGCCGAGAGCCGCCAACCCGTGTGGCTCCCCATCGAGCTTCAGAGTTCGGAGGATGCCGGGGCCATCGGGATCTACTTCCGCAAGCAGGTTGGCTCGTCCCAGGGTCACGTAGAGGCGGCCGCCCTCCATCACCAATTCGTGCGGCGGGCCAGGAAGTAGCAGTTCGTCCCAGCGGCCGTTCTCAAGGCGAATGAACGTCAACGTCTCTTCCCGCAGGTTCGAAACCACGAGCGTGCCCACCCCTGGCGGGTCCGCCGGGCTCGAACCTTGCGCCGAACGCGAGAAAACCGCTATCGCCAGAAGCATCAACGGGAGGATGCCAAGGCTGGCGAAGCGGTTCATCCGCGCGAGCGAAAGTTGTCCTAACACCGTGCGAGACGCCTCCGGTAGATGTCACGGGCTAAGACAAAGGACACAAGGCCCCGGCGTTTGGAGATTCGCACTGTCACTGCTTCGTGTCCGCCTAACCGGGTCAACATCACCCGTCTCCCAGCGCAGCCGGGAGACGGGGTTGGGGGTGAGGGTGCTACCACGAAGGGCACAGAGTTCACAAAGCGTCCGTGATCGGAGATTCGTCCTGTCACTGCTTCATGTCCTTTGTGCACTTCGTCTCGCCTACTTGCTAGACCGCCTAGCGAATGATGTTGACCAGGTCCTGGAGCATCTGGTCTCCGGCCGTAATGACGCGTGACGACGACTGGAAGCCGCGTTGCGCCAGGATGACGTTGGTGAACTGCTGAGCGAGGTCAACGTTCGAAGATTCGAGCGTACCGGTGCTCACCGAGCCACGGCCGTTCGTGTTCGGAAGGCCGACGATGGCTTCGCCGGAGTTCGAACTCGGGGCCCAGAGGTTTTGGCCCTGGCGCTGCAGGCCACCACCGTTGGTGAACGTCGCGAGGGCGAGTTGGCCGATGATGCGGTTCGCACCGTTCGAGTAGATGCCCGTCACCTCGCCCGTGCTGCCCACCGCGAAGCTCACGAGCGCGCCAGCGGCCGATCCGGTCTGGCTCTGCAGGTTCGCCTGGCTGGCCCCCGCGTACTGCGAGAACGACGTCACATCCAGCGTGAACACTAGCGGGTCCGCGCCGGTTCCTAGCGCGGCCGCCGGAATGGTGAACGAGACCTGGCCGTTGGTCGCAGGGACGGTGTTGAGCGTACCAGTAGGCAGGAAGTTGAGCGTGCCGTTCGCTACCGTCACTGGATCGTCGAACGCTACCCCTGGCGTTGCGTCCGGGCCTGGGACGTCCGGAATGTCGTGACTGGCAGTAACGTCCCAGGTGTTTGCCGCGGTCTTGGTGAAGAGGACCTTGATCGTCTTCGCATTGCCAAGCGAGTCGTAGGCGGTGACCGTCGTCGAGACCTGGTTGTCGGGAGCAATCAGTGATGTCCCGGCGTCCAGGTTGCCAGCCATGATCATGCCGGATTTTGCCACTGGAACCGCGAGATCCTGCGTCGCCTGGGCACTGATTCGTGTTCCAAAAGGAATCTGGAGCGCCGTAAGGGGACTCTCGACATCCACGGCTCCCTGGGCGTCGGCTACCCAGCCCATAACCTTCAGGCCAGTCACTGGATTCACCAGGCTGCCTTCGACATCGATGTCGAAGGCGCCGTCCCGCGTGTAGAAGTTTCGCGAGCCGTCACTGACGACGAAGAAGCCGTCGCCCTGTACGGCAAAGTCGGTCAACTTGCCGGTGCTCTGCAGTGAACCCTGGGTCATGATGTTGTCGATGCCCCCGAGCTGCATACCGAGGCCGATCTGGCTGGGGTTGGTGCCGCCCCGGCCGCCCTGGGGTGTGCTCGCGCCACGCACCGTCTGTCCGAGAATGTCCTGGAACGTCACCCGGCTGGATTTGTAGGCGATGGTGTTGACGTTGGCGATGTTGTTTCCCACCACGTCCATGTAGGACATGTGGTTCTTCATTCCGGAAATCGCTGAGAAAAGTGCTCGCATCATGGCAGTAACGATCCTTTCGCTGCGGCGCCTTTGCTGCCGCTATGACTCGTGGATCAGGCCTCCGACATGCGGACCGGCCTAAGTGGCGTTGACGATGGTTCGAAATCAGGCGATGACGACTGAATCGATGTTGGTGAACACCCGCTCCTTTCCGGCTACGGCATTGATCGCGGTCACGACCCTGCGGTCGCGGATATCGACGACGACGGCGAGGTCATCAAGCATGACCACGCTGTTCCTCGCGCCCTTTTCAGCGGCGCGTGAGATCGCGGAGTTGAGCCGGTCCAGGCGCCCGGCATCGAGATTCAGATCGCGCTTCTCGATGCGCTTCGCGGCATGATTGCTGAACTGGAGACCCTGGAGGGCATCCTGGAAGCTCGGCCCCCCCGCCGTGCGAACCGGGGCCGAACCCGCGGGCCGGTTGCTTCCGGTTGGCCCGATCTGCTGCGTCCGGTCGATAGCCACTACCGCACCTCCGCAATGGTGAACAGGTCAACAACCTTGTTTCCGACGAGCAACATCGGGATGCCCCGATCGTCCGTCACCACGCGGTCAACTTTGCCCGTGACTTCGTTGCCCGCGTTGGGCAGGTCGCCGGCCGCCGCAACCACACGTTCGTCCTTGTTGATTCCCACGCGCTCCATGCTCGTCAGCTTGCTGAACGGTCGCCCATGGAGCTCTCGCGAAACCATGTCGCGCGTCACTGCGATGGCGTCCACTTGCTTCCCGATGATCGTCTTACCGATCATGCCAGCCGCGCTCGTGAGCTCCTGCATCCCCTGGAGAACCCTGATTCCCTCAGCCATGATCTTTGTCTGGTTGAGGCCTTCAAACTGAGCCATTTGGGCCATGAAGTCCGTGTCCGACTGCGGCTCCAGCGGGTTCTGGTTCCTCATCTGGGCAATGATCAGCTTCATGAAATCGACCTGTCCGAGATTGGCGCTTGGTGGCGCCTTCTTCTGGGCCGTGACGTTCTGAAGTGCTGTTACCGCGCTTGATGGCTGACTCATCGCGAACTCCTAGACCCGGTACACAAGCGCGCCATCCGGGTTGTACGCGGCGCGCAAGCGGTTGTGTGTTTCAAGTGCGGCGGGTTCGCCAATCCCCAGGATCGAGGCGAATTCGTTTCCCCATGGCTGGTTCTGCCGGCCCTCGTCGCGTCCCCAGGCCTGGTCGCTGTTTCCGCCGCCCAACCCGACGTTCACATCGGAAAGATTGAGGCCGCGTTCGCCGAGAAGGTTCGAGAGGTCCCGCGTGTGGTCGCGAAGCAATTGCATCGCTTCCTGCCGTTCCGCGCGCACCTCCACTCGCACGTGCTCGCCCTCGGTCCTGACGTGAATGGTCACCTCGCCCAGTCCTGCCGGGTCCAGGTGAATCCGTGCCTCGCCTCCACCCTTCTCGATGCTTTCGATAACGGTCTGTGCCACCTGTCTTACCTGTGGCGGCGTTTCGGCCACTGATGCGGCCTCGGTTGGCAATGGCGATGGCCCTTCGACAGCCCCGGCCTCAACCGGAGTTCGGAGCTGGGCCACGGCCGAGCCGTCAGCTGCGTGTGCTATCCCTTGAGCCGATGCTCGGGGCAGCGGTCTCTCCACGTCGTTCTTGGAGCCGTTGCCATTGTTATCGTGCGGTGGCTTGTCCCCGGATTCAGCGTTCCCGACGGAGCGGACCACGCTTGGAGAGTTGCTAGCGGCGTGCGTCCCCGGTGGCTGAGCGCCATCGGCTGCCTTCGACAGTTTGGGGCCACCGTCTGGGTGGGCTTCCGTCGGCGGTGTCGATGCCACTGTTGCCACCGATTGTGTTCCTGCGGCTGCGACCGTGACCGCCCCGGAAGGGCGCACGGATTCGGACGCCGGTCCGGTGGCCGGGGCCTCCTCGGGCACTGGCGAAGCGGCCGCGATTTCCCGCGGATCCTTAGGCGTCGAGACAGCGGGCGTGGTCTCTACAGGTGTCCTCTCCACAGTCATCGATTCCACGGGTGGCCCCTTCACGGGTGCCCTTTCCGCTTCTTCTTTTGCCGCCGGTATGGCTTCGGTTGGTGCGGCGACTGGGGCCGGCGAATCCGTGGGGACCATCGCCTGGGTGACTTCGACCGATTGGCTGGTGCCGGTGCTCGCCAGGATTCCGGCGGGGCTCTTGCTGCCGGCTGCGTGGTCGAAGGCCCGCTCCGGTGCCGATGTTGCCACTGGCAGCGGTATAACTGGTAGCGATACCGCCATGCTCATCAACACCGAAAACCGGTCGGAATCGGATTTCTCTTCTTCCCTATCGATGGAGGGCTCCGCCATGGACAGCCCTGGCGAATCCGTGAGCGGGTCGGTCGTTTCGGCTTCTACCGCCGCCGAAAGCGACGCGAGAAGGCTCGCGAACACGCCATCGGCGGGGGCTGTCGCCTGCGAGGGCGCACCCACTGATGTTTCCATCAGTGGCACGAGCACCTCGGCGGGAGCTGCAAGAACAAGTCCCATCAAATTTGCATCCTGAAGACTTCCTGGTAGGCCTCGACGGCCTTGTTGCGAATCGTTGTTGCGAGCGTCATCGCGATGCTTTCCGTTTCGACAGCGAGCATCACGTCATGGAGCTCGACATCCTGGCCAGTCGCCATCGCATTAACCTTGCTGTCAGCGTTGTCGCTAATCGACTGCAGTTGCCCCACCGCCTTCCCCAGAAGGTCGGCAAAGCCACTTGCCGGTTTCGCAACCGCTGTAGCACCAGTCTGTGCAACAGCGCCCAATCCCTGAATCCGTCCGATCTCCATGGTGGCCTCCTCAAGCCGTGTATTCGGCGTCTTCCGAAACCCTGAAATGTCTATCTGCTGCCGATGTCCAGGGCTCTGAGCGCCATCTGCTTCACCGCGTTCAGCACAGTGACGTTCGCCTGATACGAGCGGTTCGCCGAGGTCAGATCGGTCATCTCCTGCACCAGGTCAACGTTCGGCATCTCCAGCAGGCCCGTCTCCGGGTCGGCATCCGGATGAGATGGATCCGTGACGAAGCGAGGCGCAGTCGCCGTATCGACCCCCACTTGCGTAAGCACCACGCCGCTGCTCCCACCAACCCCGAACTTCCGCACAATGTTCGAAAACGGCAGCGAGCTATCTCCTGAGGCGAACCGCACCACTTTGCGCCGGTATGGCCCTCCCTCCTTCGTCGAGGTCGTTTCAAGGTTGGCCACGTTCGAGCTCACCGTATCCATACGGATCCGTTGAGCGGCAAGGCCTGAAGCACTACTGGCGATTGAGCGAATGAGTCCCATTGCAGCCTCCCTACTGAATCACGGTTCGAATGATTGCGAGTTTCTTGCTCAGAGCTTGCGATGCTGCCTGGAAGCGCATTTGCGTTTCCGTCAGCGTCACCATCTCCTGGTCGATATCGACGGTGTTGCCATCCATGCGGCTTGACGAAAGCATCTGCTGAGCGTCCATCCCCATCTGGCCGCGCAGCGTCCCGCCCGCCGTGATGTGGCGAGCGTCCGTGGCCGCCAACGGCGTTGTGCCCTGGTTGAAGTGGCGCCGCAACTCGGTCTCGAAGTTCACTGACTGGCGGGCATACCCCGGCGTGTCGATGTTCGCGATGTTGTTGGATGTCGCCTGCTGACGCCGGGAGAGGCCGTCAAGCCAGCCCGTAAGCGTTTGCAGCCCTCGGTCACCGATTGGATTCATGGCATTTTTCCTCCGTTTGCCGGGCGCCAGCGAGTGGTCGCCAACTCGTCAATGAGCCGCAGCTCCGCGCGAGACCGCTCTCGCCGTTCTTCTTCCTGCCGTTTGTCGAGCAGCGCTTCCATCGACTTGCGGTCCCGCCTGCGGGCGAGCAATTCCGCGCGTTCCTCGTCGACATCGGCCGCTGAGTGGTCAAGGGCGGAACGCCGAGCGCCGATCTCCCGATCGACTCGACGCAGGTACTCACCTGCGGCCAGCCGGTCCGCGATGTCGAAGAATCCGCCGCCAACGTTGGTGTTGAGCAGTGCCTCGCGATTGTCGAGCGATTCGTTGAGCGACTCCTCACGCCGCCGGTAGAGCCGCATAGCCTCCGCCAGTTCACCTTCCTGGACCTTTTCGAGGCGCTCACGCTGCTTCACCAATCGCTTCAATCTCTGTGGTGTCAGCGTCATAGGCGTCCTCCTGGAGTAACGACATGTTTTCCGAGACCGGGGCAATCACCGCAAGCGCCGCCGTCGATTGTTCGAAGGGTGTGATCTCGTTCGCGCTTTGCCGCAAGTAGGTGTTGATAGCGGGCAAGGTGTCGATGGCCAGGTCGACCTGCGGGTCGCTACCCCGCACGTACGCGCCGATGGAGATCAGGTCACGCGAGTCGGCATGTGCCGCAAGCAACCCCCGCAGGCTCTGTGCGGCCTTTTTATGAGCCGCATCGCTCACTCGCTCCATGAGCCGGGAGACGCTGGCGAGCACGTCAATCGGTGGATAGTGGCCGGCGCTTGCGAGCGTTCGCTTGAGCACAATGTGTCCGTCCAGCGTGGCCCGGGCCAGGTCGGCAATGGGCTCATCCATGTCTTCGCCATCAACGAGCACCGTATAAACCGCTGTGATGCTGCCGTTCGCGCCGGGTCCCGTGCGCTCCATCAAGTGCGGAAGCATGCTGAACACCGAAGGCGGGTAACCCTTAGTTGTCGGCGGTTCGCCGGCCGCGAGGCCGATCTCGCGTTGCGCCATCGCAACTCGCGTGAGGCTATCGAACAGGAGCAGGACGTTCAGTCCCTCCGCCCGGTACGCCTCGGCGATGGCTGTCGCTGCCCTGGCGGCGCAAATTCGCATCGCCGCGGGGTTGTCACCCGTTGAAGCCACTACCACGCATCGCTTGAGCGCTTCTGCCCCGAGGTCGTGTTCGATGAAGTCCCGGACTTCGCGACCGCGCTCCCCGATGAGCGCGATTACCGTCACGTCCGCGGCGGTTCCCCGCGCCAGCATTCCCAGCAGCGTGCTCTTGCCAACTCCCGAACCGGCGAAAATACCGACGCGTTGGCCCTTGCCGAGGGTCAGGAATCCGTCTATCGCTCGAACTCCGGTGGGGAGCGCCTCACCGATCGGCACGCGGTCCAATGGATGCGGAGGTTCAGCGTGCCCTGGTACCCATCGGATATTGCGAGGTTCCTCGCCACCATCCATCGGGCGGCCCAAACCATCGAGGACGCGCCCAAGCAGACTCCGGCCGACAGGCGCCGACGGCACCCGGCCTGCTGCGAATACGCGCGATCCAGCCACGACCGTTCCCCGCTCCAGCATGGCGACGTAGGCCTCGCTCCCGCGCGATCCCGCGCATTCGGCGGCCACGAGCCGGCCCGCCGGGTCTTCGATGAACACGAGCTCCCGGGGTTGGAGGTTGAGACCATGGGCCGTTGCTATCTCACCGGAGGTATGCAGTACCGTTCCGGTTCGCCGATGAAGTGGAGCGGCTGCCGCCGCCTCAAGCAGGGTTTCGATAGCGGTGCTCATCCGGCGCCCCCGGCCGCGCGAAGCGCCAGTTCCATCAGGTCGAGACGGGCATCGAGTGTCGCGTCTATCGACCCATGCCGCAGGTCGATGATGCACCCGCCGATATCGACGCCGGCCTCGGGGCGAACATAGTCGGCCAGGTCCAAGAGTGTCGCACGGACTGAGTCGGCAGCGTCCGGGCTCACCCGAATCGAGAGGATCTGTTGGCCCGCAGCGGCCCGCACGGCTTCGATGCAAGCTTCATTCGTCAGGCTCGGGTCGTCGCGGTACGCAGCACCAACGATTCGGCGCGCCGCCATCGCTATCGCGCGTGCCATCGCGGGCATCGCATCATCGATAACGCCGTCCCGAATTGCCAGCCCATCCCGGGCGGCAGTTCTCATGGTGTCGATACACGCCGCCACGTTCGCCTCAGCCTGTTGGATGCCGGCCGCATAGCCGGCAAGTCGCGCCGCTTCATGGATAGAACCGGCTTCGGTCCTGGCAGACGCCATGATCGCCTCGGCCTCGTCACGCGCTGTCTCGACCGCTGCTTCGCCCCGCCGTTGCGCCCCCGCGATGAGGTCGGTCACCGTCGCCATCGGGCCGTCCGCCGCCAGGGCGAGCCGAAGCGGGCCCCCGATGACGTACACGTCGTCAGATTCCTCCGCGCGGAAGATGCGGCGGTTAACCGACGAGTTCATCGTCACCACCACGGGAAATCACGATTTCCTCGGCCTCATCCAGCCGCCGGATTATCTCCACGACGCGCTGCTGTGCTTCTTCGACCTGGCGCAGGCGAACGGGTCCGCTCGCGTCCATGTCTTCCTTCATCATCGCCGCCGCCCGTGTCGACATGTTCCGCATGACGCACTGCTTCACATTGTCCGGGGTCGCCTTCAGGGCGAGTGAAAGGTCGCGCACTTCCACCTCACGCAGGATGCGCTGAATCGAACGGTCATCGAGCGTCGCGATGTTCTCGAACACGAACATTCGCTTCTTGATCTGGTCGGCCAACTCCGGCTCATTGTCTTCGAGAGCCTCGATGATCGTCTTTTCCGTCATCCGGCTGGATTGTTTGAGCAGGCTTACCAGCACCTCGATGCCGCCAACGCTTTGGGTTTGCCTCGTCGGTTGCAGCACCGCGCTGAGCTTCCTGCGAAGCACCGCCTCGACTTCGTTGACGATCTCCGGGTTCGCGCGGTCCATCAGCGCGATCCGCTGCGCGACATCGGCCGCCATCTCTGGTTCCAGCCCCGCGAGCACCTGGGCAGCCTTTTCCGATTGCAGGAACGACGCCAGCAGCGCAATTGTCTGGGGGTGCTCGTTCGAGAGAAAGTTCACCAGCTGGGCAACGTTCAGATGCCGAAGGAAGCCGAATGGCACCGTCGGCGATGTCGCCGAGAGCCGGTCGATGAGCTCGGTTGCCTTGTCTTCGCCAAGAGCCAACCGAAGCAAGTCCTCCGCGTACTCCAGACCGCCAAGCGAAATGACGTTGCGAGCCACCGCGGACTCTTCGAAGTCTTCGATAACTTCCCGGCGCTGTTCCGACCGAATCTCGCCCATGGCTGAGATTTCCCAGGTAAGTCGTTCGATATCCTCGTCGCTCATGTGTCGCAAAACTTCGGCCGAGCGTTCTTTTCCCAGCGTGATGAGCAGTGCGGCAGCCTTCTTTCGGCCCTTCAGTTTTTCTTCGCCTCGTTGGACCACGCTTTATTCCTCTTCACGCATCCAGGTTTGAACGACATCGGCCACTGCTCGTGGATTAGCGTCAGCGAGCTTCAGTACCCGGTCCTCATGCGGGTCGTTCGGTGCGTGCAGCGCGGGCATCTCTTCCACTGCCGCAAGTGCGGCGAACGAAGCTGACGGTGACAACAACTGCTGGTGGGCCTGCATTGGCAGTAACAGTTGGCGCTTCCCAAGTGACCGCAACAGCAACATCACCAGTACGAAACCAAGCACTACCGCCAGCATCGGCAGCAAGAGCTTGAGATAGGAAAGGTACGTCGCGATGCCCTCACTGGCAGCGGGCAGCAGGTCAGCGACCACGCTTTCGTCAAACTTCAGCCGCGTGACACTCAACGTGTCTCCACGCACCTGGTCAAGCCCGACCGCAGCCGCTACCGCGCTCGTAATGCTTGCTTCCTGAGCGGCCGTAACGCTCTCGTCGAGCACCACGGATACACTCAGCTTCTCCAGCGAACCGGGTGCCTTCACCGTCGTGGAGGTCGTTTTGGGGATCTCGTTGTTCGTCGTCGTCTCGGTTCGCGTGTACGTGCTGTTGCCGTTCGCCGTCGAATCCGCCGCGCCACCGGTTCCACCGTTCGTCCCTGTGCCAGGTACGTTTCCGACACTCAGGTTGCTTCCGCTAAAAGACTCGGTCGTACTGGTGCTGCTGCGAGGCACCGCCTGTGCGGCAGTGCCGAACTTGTCCTCAACAGCAGTCACTTTGTCGAAATTCAGCGACGCCCGAACCGTCACCGCACTGCGGCCCGGACCAACAACCTTTGCCAGCGTCTGCTGAACGTCGTTCTGCAGGGATCCCTCGTACTGGCGCTGCAGATCCATCTGCGATCCAGTTGCCCCGGTCGAAAACGGGTTGTCGAAAGTCGCCCCGTCGAAAAGAACGCGACCAGTCTCGTCGATAATCGTCACGCCGCCCTGTTCGAGACCCTCCACCGAGTTCGTGACCAGGTTCGTGATACCGCGCACCTGGCCGTCGTTCAGGTGCGTGCCAGGCTTCAACTGGAGTAGGACACTGGCCGTTGCCTTCTTCTGATCCTGGCTGAAGATCGCCTCTTCAGGGACCACGATGTGAACGCGGCTCGCCTTCACCCCATCAAGCGTGTTGATCGACCGCGAAAGCTCGCCTTCGAGGCCGCGCCTGAAGTTCACCTGCTGCACGAAGTCCGTCGCTCCGAAGTTCGTCTTGTCGAAGATTTCGAGTCCGACCGAGCCGCCCTTTGGCAGTCCCGCCTGCGCGAGCTTGATTCGCACTTCCGCCACCTGGTTTGCTGGCACGGACACTGCGGATCCGCCACCTTCGATCGCGTACGGAATGCCATCACTCTCCAGTTGGTCTGCAATCGCCGCGCTGTCTTCCGGCGCGAGCCCACTGAATGCCACAACCATCGTCGGAGCATTCGAAGTCAGGAAGATGAAATAGAGCGCCGCAAGAGTCGCCGCCGCGATGCCTCCCAGCACCACTTGTCGCGAACGAGGCAATTGGTTCCATCGTTCGAGGTACGGAGCAAATGGCGAACCAGGACCCATGAAAACCACCCCTTATGCACGCGGCCAGAGCCGTGTCTTGGACTTTAGGGACACGTCTGATTCGAGCGCATTGGGCGAACCCCTATGTCGGGCCGGAGCTTCCGGGTAGCTCCGAGGAATTCCCCTGATTTTTCAATCGGGGAACCGGGAACAGGGGAACCGGAGCAATATACGGAGCGAAAGGCGCGGCTGGCAGGGAGCGCTGCACGGTTCGGCCCCGAAATTCACATCGTCCGCCCGTGCGGACGCTCCAGCGCTCCCTGCCAGTCGCGCCTTTGTTTCTCCGGGATTTCCGTAACTCGGTCGTGAACGCGTTCATGGTGGCGATGGGCCCCGCATTCCGTTATCGTTTGGCTCGCACAAATCAACTGTTCGGAGAAGGTACTTGGCAGACGAACTTCCCCCCCTCATCACCGATGCGATGCGCGCCCAGATTGGTAAGGAATCTGATCCGACCGACGGCGAACTGGACAACACCGGAATCCGCATGTTCGCCCGGTCGGTCGGCCACACCGACCCTATCTACTTCGATACCTCCGCAGCCAAGGCTGCGGGCCACCGTGGGCTCGTCGCGCCCCCCGGCTACCTCGGAACGCCGGTATTCAACCCCGCCGTAGCCTCCCGCCGTGGTGGCGGCGGCATGTTCGGTGGTCCCGAGCCGAGCCGCCCACTCAAGCGCATCCTCAACGGTGGCACCGAGATCGAGTACTTCGGCGATATCTGCGCTGGTGATGTCCTCACCTCGAGTTCCCACGTCGCCGCCTATGAGGAGACCAAGGGCAGCCTCGGCGAGATGCTCATCACCACGAACAAGACGGTCTACAAGAACCAGGACGGCAAGGTCGTAGCAATTGCGACCGGCACCGGCATCCGGTACTAGGAGGAAAGCAATGGCAGCGAAATGGGCTGAAGTTTCCGAAGGGATGTCTATTCCCGAACTCAAAAAGAACTGCAGCACGCAGCAACTCGTCCTCTGGGCCGCCGGCTCCGGCGACTTCTACCAGATTCACTACGATAAGGACTTCGCCGTTGGCACCGGCCTTTCGAACATCATCGTCCACGGCGCACTGAAGAACGCCTTCCTCGGCCAACTGGTCCACGATTGGGTTGGCAACAACGGCAAGATCAAGAAGTATGGCTGCAGCTACCGAGGAATGGACTTCCCCAACGAGGACATCACCTGCAAGGGCACCGTCACGAAGAAATACGAAGAGAACGGCGAGAAACTGGTCGACCTC